>NZ_VRVF01000025.1:0-66145 GCF_008040045.1 Methylobacterium sp. WL8
ATCAGTCGATGCCGCAGGCTCGCCCGTGATCACGAGGCGACGGCCTCTTCCGCACTCGCCTTCTTCGTCCTGGCAGCAGCCATGATCCTCGTCAGACGCCTGGCACGAGCGTTATGAAACGGGGTCTTAGACCTGCACCCGCCAGATCTCCTCGGCGTATTCCCGCATCGAGCGGTCGGAGGAGAACCACGCCATCCGCGCGGTGTTGCGGATCGCCATGGCCCACCAGCGGGCCTGGTCCTTCCAGGCGGCGTCGATCTGGCGCTGGGCCCGCCAGTAATCGTCGAAGTCGACGGTGAGCAGGTACTGGTCGCGGTGGCGCAGGTCGTCGGTCAGCGGCCGGAAGCGGTTCGGCTCGTCGGGCGAGAACCGGCCCGAGGCGATCATGTCGAGGGCGGCGCCCAGGCGCGGAGAGGCCTGGATCGCCTTTTGGGCGTAGTTGGTCTCGGTGATGCGCGCCTGCACGCCGGCGGCGTCGAGGCCGAAGATGAAGATGTTGTCCGCGCCGACGTGGTCGCGGATCTCGATGTTGGCGCCGTCGAGCGTGCCGACGGTGAGCGCGCCGTTCAGCGCGAGCTTCATGTTGCCGGTGCCCGACGCCTCCATGCCGGCGGTGGAGATCTGCTCGGACAGGTCGGCGGCCGGGATGATCGCCTCGGCGAGGCTCACCGAGTAGTTCGGCAGGAACACCACCTTCAGCCGGTCGGCGACCTCGGGGTCGTCGTTGACGGCCTTGGCGACGTCCAACGCCAGCTTGATGATCAGCTTGGCCTGGCTGTAGCTCGGCGCCGCCTTGCCGCCGAAGATCTTGACGCGGGGCGTCCAATCCTTGTGCGGCTCGGCCTTGATCGCCTGGTAGAGCACCACCGTCTCGATGACGTTGAGCAGCTGGCGCTTGTATTCGTGGATGCGCTTGATCTGCACGTCGAACAGGGCCGAAGGGTCGACCTCGATCCCGGTGCGCTCGACAATGATTTCGGCGAGCGCCTGCTTGCGGCTGAAGCGGGCCGCCGCGTAACGCTTCACGAAGGCCGGATCCTCGGCGAAGGCATCGAGGCCGCGCAGCAGGCCCGGGTCGTCGAGGACGCCGGATCCGACGGCCTCGACCGCGAGCCGGGTCAGGCCGGGGTTGGCGTTGTGGAGCCAGCGGCGGAAGGTGATGCCGTTGGTCTTGTTGACGATCTTGTCGCCGTCGAGGGCGTGCAGGTCGCGGAACACCGTCGAGCGCATCAGGTCGGTGTGGAGCGCGGAGACGCCGTTCACCCGGCGGGCGCCGTGGAAGGCGAGGTGCCCCATCCGCACGCGACGCCCCTGCGATTCGTCGATCAGCGAGACCGAGGCGAGGTGGGCGGCGAAGTTCGTCTCGCCCTGCCGGCCGTGGCGGCCCTGCTCTTCGAGGTGCATCCAGTTGATCAGGTAGATGATCTGCATGTGGCGCGGCAGCAGCCGTTCCATCAGCTCCACCGGCCAGGTCTCGAGGGCTTCCGGAAGCAGGGTGTGGTTGGTGTAGTGCAGCGTGTTGGTGGTGACGTGCCAAGCGTCCTCCCACTGCAGGCCGTGATCCTCCAGCAGGATGCGCATCAGCTCCGGTACCGCGATCGCCGGGTGCGTGTCGTTGAGCTGGATCGCGGCGTGGTCGTGCAGCGAGCGGACGTCGCCGCGCTCGGCCACGTGCCGCCGGACGAGGTCCTGCAGCGAGGCGGAGGTGAAGAAGTATTCCTGGCGCAGGCGCAGCTCCTGGCCGGCGGTGGAGGAATCGCTCGGATACAGCACCCGCGAGATCGCCTCGGCCCGCATCCGGGCGGAGACCGCGCCGACGTGGTCGCCGCCGTTGAACTGCGCCAGCTCCACCGGCGCCTCACTCTCGGCCTTCCAGAGCCGCAGCGTGTTGACGGTCTTGCCCTTCCAGCCGACCACCGGCACGTCGTGCGCCACGGCCAGCACGGTCTCGGCGGGATACCAGTGCCGGCGGATCACGCCGTCCGACACCGCGGCCATGGTGACGTGGCCGCCGAAGCCGATCGTGTAGGTCGCGTCCGGCCGCGCGAACTCCCACGGGTTGCCTTCCGCGAGCCAGGTCTCGGGCGCCTCGCGCTGCCAGCCGTCCTCGAAGGTCTGCCGGAACAGGCCGTGATCGTAGCGGATGCCGTAGCCCATCGCCGGGATGCCGATGCTCGCCATGCTCTCCATGAAGCAGGCGGCCAGCCGCCCGAGGCCGCCGTTGCCGAGCGCCGCGTCGGGCTCCGCGCCCTCCACGGTGCCGAGGTCGACGCCGAGGCTCTGCAACGCGGCGCGGGTGGTCTCGACGAGGCCGAGGTTGTTCATCGCATCGGACAGAAGCCGACCGATCAGGAATTCGAGGGAGAGGTAGTAGACGCGCTTGTTCGGCACCGACGCGTCCGTCGCCTGGCAGGCGTCGACGATCCGGTCGCGCAGCGCAAGCGCGGTGGCGGCGAACCAGTCGCGCTCGCGCGCCGTCTCGGGGGTCTTGCCGATGGCGTAGGCGAGCTTGCCGCGGATCGCCTCGCGAAGGTCGGCGACGGCGTCGCCGGAGGCGGGCTGAGCCGGCTTGTCCCAGACGGCGGGCTCGCGGAACGTCGCATGGGTCGTCCGCTCCGGTGCATCGGACCGGTCTTCACCGGGTGCGGGTGCCAGAATAGCGTCTTTCAGCACGTGCAATCCCCCATCGTCCGCGCCAGCGCGTCTTCGCGTCTCGAGCGCCACTAGCGTCCTTCGGCGGTTCTCGACCTCGCCACCTGAGGATCGACGATCCTGCGGTCGCTCACCGATCTTGTCGAGGCGTCGCCGGGGCCCGACCACGTCGGCGGCGGCGATCTCGTCCGCCTTTGTGTCCTTTCAGACACAAGCACCGTCGCACCCAAACCCGACAGGACTTTGTCACGCCGGTGTTGAACTCCGGGTGAACCCTGGCCCCATCGCGCCCTGCCTGCGGAGCCGCTAAAGCCGGGGCCTGTCAACTTCGGGGATATCGTCCATGGCCGACACCGTCTGGTGGAAGCGCGGCACCGTCTACCAAGTCTACCCGCGCTCGTTCCAGGACACGGACGGCGACGGGATCGGCGACCTGCGCGGGATCACGGCGCGGCTCGAACACCTCGCCTGGCTCGGGGTCGACGCGGTCTGGATCTCGCCGATCTATCCCTCGCCGATGGCCGATTATGGCTACGACGTGGCGGATTACTGTGGAATCGACCCGCTCTTCGGCACGCTGGCAGACTTCGACGACCTCGTTGCAGAAGCCCGCCGGCGGCGACTGAAGGTGATTCTCGACTTCGTGCCGAATCACAGCGCGATCACGCATCCGTGGTTTGCCGAAAGCCGCGCCTCGCGAACGAACCCGCGGCGGGACTGGTACATCTGGCGCGATCCGGCGCCGGATGGCGGCCCGCCCAACAACTGGCTCAGCAACTTCGGCGGCCCGGCCTGGACGCTCGATCCGGCGACCGGGCAATTCTACTACCACGCCTTCCTGAGCGAGCAGCCCGACCTGAACTGGCGCAACCCGGAGGTCCGCGCCGCCATGCACGACGCCCTGCGGTTCTGGCTCGACCGCGGCGTCGACGGGTTCCGCGTCGACGTGATCTGGCACCTGATGAAGGACGCCGGATTTCGCGACAACCCGGAGAACCCGGACTTCTCGCCCGAGCAGGCGGAGATCAACCGCTTCGCCCAGGTCTACTCGGCCGACCGCCCGGAGGTCCTGGACGTCATCGCCGAGATGCGCGCGGTGCTGCGCCCCTACGGCGAGCGGGTGCTGATCGGCGAGATCTACCTGCCGATGGAGCGGCTGATGGCCTATTACGGCCCTGATCTGAGCGGCGCCGACATGCCGTTCAACTTCCAGTTGATCCAGACGCCGTGGACCGCCGAGGCGGTGTCCGACCTCGTCGAGAACTACGAGGCGGCCCTGCCCGAGGGCGGCTGGCCGAACTGGGTGCTCGGCAACCACGACCAGCCGCGCATCGCCGCCCGCGTCGGACCGGATCAGGCGCGGATCGCGGCGATGCTGCTGCTGACGCTGCGCGGCACGCCGACGCTGTACTACGGCGACGAGATCGGGCTCGCCCACGTGCCGATCCCGCCCGACCGGGTCCGCGACCCGTGGGAGCGCAACGAGCCCGGCCACGGCCGCGACCCCGAGCGGACGCCGATGCAGTGGGACGGCGAGACCCATGCCGGCTTTTCCACCGCAGAGCCCTGGCTGCCGCTCTCGCCGGATGCGGCGACCCGGAACGTCGACGCCCTGCGCGACGACCCGACCTCGATCCTCACGCTGTATCGGCGGCTCCTCGCCCTACGCCGCGAGCACGCGGCACTGTCGGTGGGCGCCTATCGCGGCGTCGCGGCCAGCGCCGCGGACGTGTTCGCCTACGAGCGCTTTTCCGCGGACGGCGTGTTCCGCATCCTGCTCAATTTCGGCGAGGCGGCGCACGCCCTCGACCTGAAGGGCGACGAAACCTGGACGGTGGTGCTGTCGACCCGGGGCCATCGCGGCGGGGAGCGCACCGCTGCAACGGTCGAACTCGGGCCGAACGAGGGGCTGATCCTGCGCAGGATCTAGGCGCGCGACCGCTTATGCCGCAGTGCAATGCGATGAACCGCCCATTAACGGTCTGATGGCCTAGATTGTGCGTCGCAGCGGAAACCGGCGGGGCACGAGGGCGTTGGCATTGTCGAGATCGGTTGCGGATGAAGCGGTGCGCCAGGACCGTTCCGCACGGCGCGGAATCCCCTTGATGGTCGAGCCCCAAGCGTTCCATTCCGCTTCTGCGAACGCCCTCCGGCCGATCCCGACGCCGTCGAACGCCCTGCCCGACCTTCGCACCGCACTGCAGCCCCGCATCCTCTACGCCACGCCGGAGATGGCCGACTTCGTCAAGGCCGGCGGTCTCGGCGAGGTGGCCGGCGCGCTGCCGCGAGCGCTGCGCAAGCAGTACGACGTCCGCGTCCTGATCCCCGGCTACCGGCAGGTGGTGGAGGCGTTCCCGTCCATGCCCGTGGTGGCGCGGCTCGACGGCTTCGCCGGCGTCCCGCCCTGCGATCTCGGCCTCGTCGAGACCGGCGACGGCCTTCGCATCTACGTCCTGCTCAGCCCCGACCTGTACGAGCGCGACGGCACGCCCTACGGCAACGCCGACGGCGACTTCTCCGACAACGACCTGCGCTTCGCGCGGCTGAGCCTCGCGGCCGCAGAGATCGCGCAGGGTGCCGACCCCGCCTGGGCCGCCGACCTGCTCCACCTCAACGACTGGCAATCGGCGCTGGCCCCGGCCTACCTCGCCTGGCGCCGCATCCGCGTGCCGAGCGTGCTGACGATCCATAACCTCGCCTACCAGGGCTTGTTTCCGCGTGAGACCATGGCCCGCCTCGGCATGCCCGAGGACGCCTTCGACATGAACGGCGTCGAGTTCTACGGGCAGCTCTCGTTCCTGAAGGCGGGCCTGTACTACGCCACCCACGTCACCACGGTGAGCGAGACCTACGCCCGCGAGATCCTGACGCCGGATTCCGGCTGCGGCCTCGACGGCCTGCTGCGGACGCGGGCGGCGCAAGGCCGGCTCGCCGGCATCCTCAACGGCATCGACGAGAGCTGGGACCCGCGCACCGACCCGCACCTCGCCACCCGCTTCGAGGCCGACGACTGGAAGGGCAAGCGCGCCAACGCCGAATCGGTGCGGCGCCAGTTCGGGCTTGCGGTCTCGCGCGGGCCGCTCTTCGCCATCGTCTCGCGCCTCGTGCACCAGAAGGGCATCGACCTCTCGATCCAGGCTGCGGAGACCATCGTCGCCGAGGGCGGCCAGCTCGTGGCCATCGGCCAAGGCGAGGCCCGGTTCGAGGACGCGCTGCGCGGCCTCGCCCGACGCCACCCGGATTCGGTCGGCGTCCACGTCGGGTTCGAGGAGCGGGACGCCCGCCGGATGTTCGCCGGCAGCGACTTCCTGCTGATGCCGTCGCGCTTCGAGCCCTGCGGCCTTGCGCAGATGTACGCCCAGCGCTTCGGCTCGCTGCCGATCGTGCGACGCACCGGGGGCCTCGCCGACACGGTCGAGGACGGCGTCACCGGCTTCACCTTCGCCGACCCGTCGCCGCGGGGCTTCACCGGCGCCGTGCGCCGGGCGCTCGACACCTTCGCCCAGAAGAAGCGGCTCAACGCCATGCGCCGGACGGCGATGTCGCGCACCTTCGGCTGGGACGAGGCCGCCGCCAACTACGGCGACCTCTACGGCCGCGCATTCGGCAACGGCGCCGCCCTGCGCTGGCGCGCCGCCTGAGGCACAACGTCACGAGGTCGCGCCCGTCACAGGGTCGCGAACGGCACAACGGTGAGCCCGATGGCCGCGAGCGCGATCGGCGCGAACCGGAGAACGCGGCGCCTTGATCCGGTCGCGGCGTTCGCCATTGAGAGCGCGAACAGCGGCAGGATCGGCAGCAGGTAGCGCCCCTGCGGACCGTCGACGCGGGGATCGCCGACATTCGTCCAGCTGAGATACTGCGACAGCAGGACGAGCCACAAAGCGAGCCCGGCGGCGAACGCCATCAGCGCGAGCGACGCCCCGCCCTCGCGTCGTCTTCCGGAGCCGGCCGCTGCCGCGGCGAGCGCAGCGATCCACAGCCAGACGACGATTTTGGGCAGGTGGCGATCGTGCCAGCCGAGGATGCCGACCGTGCCCTCGGACAGCATGACCAGGTGCTTCACCGAAAGGAGGAAGCGCGCCGGCACGGTGACGAAGCGGACCGGGTCCGCCGTCAGCACGCGAAGCTGTGCTGCCGGATCGGTGCCCAGGAACGTCGCCGGACGCTCGCCCGGCCAGAGCGGACCCGCCTCGTAGGCCGCGCGCGGCACCGGCGTCGCGATAGTCGCCGTGGCGTACACGGTCCAGAGCGCAGCGGGCAGCACGACCGCCGCGACCAATGCCAGGCGTGGCAGCAGCCCGGCGCCGACCTGCCGCCAGGTCCCACTTGGGAGCGGCAGAAGCAGCATCAGCGCGATCGGCGCGTAGGGCGGCTTCGCCAGCAGGATCAGGGCGACGAGCACGGCCGCGGCGGCGTAGCGCCGTCTGCCCGGCGGCGCACCCGTCTCGACGGTCAGGAGTGCGGCCGCGAGGATCGCGGTGGCGACGATCAGGCCGTCCTGGTTAAACGAGGCGGCGAGCGACAGCGCCATCGGCAGGGCGAGCACGGCGAAGAGCCAGGCCCGCCCGCGCCGCGCCAGCACGAGGGCGCAGGCGCCGACCAGCCCGTAGGCCACGACGTTGAACAGGCGTCCGAGCCGGGCGGAGGCGCGGGCCGACAGGTCGAGGGCGTGGCCGAGCCCGAGACCCGCGGCAGCCGGCCCGTAGAAGACGGGGACGTAGGTGGCGATCGTGTAGAGCGGCGCGAAGGCGCCGGCACCGCCCCAGGGACCGGTGCCGACCGCCGGATCGACCGGCGCCGCCGCGATCCGGGCGTCGGCCGGCTCCCGCGTGCGGGCGAGCGCCTCCCAGACCGGGTCGACGCGCACGCCCGCCGCGATTGCCGCCCGCCCGTCGGGCCGGGTGATCGTCTCGCGATGCCCGACGAGCTGGCCTTGGGCGAGGCTCGCCGCGCGCATGAGGTGAGACGGTTCGTCCGCGACCTCGCCGAGGGGGACGGCGAGCGCGAGCACGAGGCAGAGCGGCATCGCCAGGAGCAGGAACGCGCCGAGCCAGAGACGCAGGTCGGCGGCGCCTATCAGGCCGTCCGGGATTCTCATCGCCGCGGCGTCTCGGCCACCGGTCGCACGCGCGTCCCCTCGGCGGGCGCGAAGAGCGGGTCCTGCCGCAATCCGAGGCGGTGCAGGCGGTAGGCGAAGGCGGTGCGCAACACGCCAAACCCATAGACGACGCTGCGCCGGAAGTTGATCGACGAGGCTTCGGCAAAGTACCGCGTCGGGCACGAGATTTCGCCGATGCGGTGGTCGGCGTGCATCGCCAGGGCGAGCATCTGGTTGTCGAACACGAAGTCGTCCGAGCAGCGGTCGAGGGGGATCGTCTCGATCACCTGGCGGCTCCAGGCGCGATAGCCGGAATGATATTCCGACAGCTTCTGGCCCATCAGGATGTTCTGCAGCAGCGTCAGCACGCGGTTTGCCACGTACTTGTAGCGGGGCATCCCGCCTGCCAGCGCGCCCTTGCCGAGGATGCGCGAGGCGAGGACGGCATCGTACTCGCCGGACACGATCATCGAGGCCATCGCGGTGACGAGGCGCGGCGCGTACTGGTAGTCCGGGTGGAGCATGACGACGATGTCGGCGCCCCGCGCCAGCGCCGCCCGGTAGCAGGTCTTCTGGTTGCCGCCGTAGCCGCGGTTGCGCTCGTGCCGGATGGTGTGGATGCCGAGGCTTTCGGCGAGCGCCGCCGTCCGGTCGCGGCTCGCGTCGTCGATCAGGATGATGTCGTCGACGATGTCCTTGGGGATGTCGTCGAACGTCCGCCGCAGGGTCGCCTCGGCGTTGTAGGCCGGGAGGACGACGGCGATCTTCTGTCCGTGAAGCATGAGATCCTTCTGCGATCGGCGCGCGCGGCGTGGGCCGTCTTCGAATTCAGGGCGCGCGGCGAAGCCGCACGAGGAGGCCCGGCATCGCGCCGGCGAGCAGCAGGGCGGCGTGGACGACCTGCCCCGCCTCCCGCGGCGAGCGCCGCAGCAGCGCCAACCCGAGCCGTAGCGGAAGCTGGAACGCGAAGGTCGCCCCCGCGAGCTTCAGCGCCGTCGCAAAGCCATGGTGCTTGGCCGCGTAGAGGATGCGGCTGCGCTGGATATAGAACAGGCGCCGCGCCTTCACCTGTCGGGTCGTCCCCTGCCCGTCGTGCCGGACCGTCACCTCGGCGAGGTGGCGGACCGTGAAGCCCGCATCCCAGACGCGGGCGCAGAGGTCGACGTCCTCGTAATAGACGTGGAAGCGCTCGTCGAAGCCGCCGAGCCGTTCGAACAGCGAGCGCCGGATCATCAGGAAAGCGCCCATCACCTGATCGACCGGCCCTGACGCGGCGTGGTCCCACTCCGTCATGAAGTGCGTCGGCACCCGCCCCGGCAGCAGCCGGTCGAGGTGGAGTTCCTGTCCGATCAAGCTTTTCGCGCTCGGGCGCCGCGCACACATCCGCTGCACTTGGCCCACGCCGTCGACCAGCTGCGCGCCGACGACGCCGACGGTCGGGTCTTGCGCAAGCGCGGCCAGCGCCAGCCGCAGGGCGTCCGGCCCGGCCTCGGTGTCGGGATTCAGGAACAGGATCGCCGGCGCCCGGCCAAGCGCGGCACCCTGGTTGCAGGCGCGGCCGAACCCGGCGTTGTCGGGGTTGCGCAGCACGGTGAGCCGAAGGTCCGGCCGCTCCAGCCCGTCGGCGGAGCCGTCGACGGAGGCGTTGTCGACGACGACCACCGCCTTTGCGGGGTCTTCGCCGGCGGCAGCCAGGCTCGCGAGGCAGGCGCGCACCAGGGCGCCGCCGTTCCAGTTGACGATCACGACGTCGATCTCGGCCGGGCCTTGGGCGAGGGGCGCCATCATGGCGCGTCGGCCGGGCGCCCGAGCCGGCCACGGAAGCCGTCGAGCACCGCTTGCGCGAGCCGCCGCAGCACCGCCGGCCGGTAGCCGCCGTCGCGCCAGTACAGCGCGACCTGAAGCGGGAGGTAGGCGAGCTGGCGCAGCTTCCACGGCAGCGGGATGTGGCGCAGGCGCCAGCCGTAGACGGAGTTGCGGAGATACGTCGCCATACGGAACAGCGGCTGGCGTGGCGTCTCGATGCCGAACGCGCGGATCGTGCCGCCGCCGACGCGGTGGCCGATCGTGGCCTCCCGCGTCATCCAGCACCCATAGCCGGCGCTCCAGGCGCGAAAGCACCATTCGAGCTCGACGCCGTCGATGAAGTAGTCCGCCCGGAACGGCCCGACGGCGCGGAACGCCGCCACGTCGATGAGTGAACCGGAGGTGGCCAGGAATTCCACCGGCAGCAGCGTGCCGACCGCCTCGCGGCCGGGGCGTTGCCGGAACCGCGGGGGCTTGGCGGCGTCGTTCGCCCGCCCCGGCACCGGGCCGACCACCGCGCAAGGACGGTTCTCGGCCAGCAGGCGGTCGCGGGCCCCGGCCAGGGCGGCGACCATGTCCGGGCCGACCTGCGCGTCCTGGTCCAGCAGGAGCACGGCGTCCGCGCCCCCGCGCGCCGCCGCCTCGACGACGGCGTTGAGCGCTGCGGCGACGCCGACATTGGTCTCGGCCGACAGCAGGCGCACGCCGGCCGCCTCGAGCTTCATGCGATCCACCGGTCCGAGGCCGCCGTTGTCGAAGGCGAGGACCGGATGCGAGCTTCCGGCGTAGCGCCGGACGATGTCGTCGACTTGGTCGCGGCTCGGGTGGAACAGGGTCAGGCCGATGGCCAGCATCTCGCACATCCAAGACTGGCCGCGCAGGACGGGCTGCGCAAGACAGGCCGCGGCCGGCCTACGGCCCGAGCCGATACCGGAATCGCGCGCCCGAGGCGAGGCCCGGGCGATCGAGGTTCGGTGCCCAGCGCGATCAGCGCTGTCCGAAGGTCGGGTCCTTGAACAGGTCCTTGTAGGCCCGCGGCTGCGAGCGCCAGTACTGCTTGGGCGCCCGCACGGTCGCGCCGAGCTCGGCCGCCGCGTGCCAGGGCCAGCGCGGATCGTAGAGCATGGCGCGGGCGAGCGAGATCGCGTCCGCCCGGCCCTCGGCCAGGATCGCCTCGGCCTCGGCCGGCTCGGTGATCAGCCCGACGGCCATGGTCGCGAGCCCGGTCTCGGCCCTGATCCGCTCGGCGTAGGGCACCTGGTAGCCCGGCCCGAGCTTGATCGCCTGCTTCGGCGAGACGCCGCCGGTGGAGACGTGGATCGCCGGCGAGCCGGCCTGCTTCAGGCGCTGGGCGAGTTCGACGGTCTCCTCCAGGTCCCAGCCGTCCTCGACCCAGTCGGTGGCCGAGACCCGCATCCATACCGGATGGCCCGCGGGCACCACCGCGCGCACGGCCTCGAACACCTCGAGCGGGAACCGCATCCGGTTTTCCAGGCTGCCGCCGTAGGCGTCGGTGCGCTCGTTGGCGAGCGGCGAGAGGAACTGGTGGAGCAGGTAGCCGTGGGCGCCGTGCAGCTCGAACGCCTCGATTCCGAGCCGAACGGCGCGCTTGGCGGTGGCGACGAAGTCGTCGCGGATGCGCTTGAGGTCCGCCGCGTCGAGGGCGTGGGGCGCCACCTCGCCGTCGCCGTGCGCCAGCGCCGACGGCGCCTCGGTGCGCCATCCGTAGGGATGCTCCGGCGCGATCTGCTGGCCGCCGTCCCACGGCGCCTGGCTCGACGCCTTGCGGCCGGCATGGGCGATCTGGATGCAGACCGGGATCGGCGCGTAGTCGCGGATCGCCGACAGAACCCGGCCCAAGGCCCGCTCGCAGCCGTCGGAATAGAGCCCGAGGTCCCACGCCGTGATGCGCGCCTCGGGCGACACCGCCGTCGCCTCCAGCGTCAGCAGCCCGGCGCCCGACATCGCGAGCTGCCCGAGATGCATCATGTGCCAGTCGGTCGCCTCGCCGTCGCGCGCCGAGTACTGGCACATCGGCGCGATCAGGATGCGGTTCTCCAGCGTCAGGTCGTCGAGCTTGAGCGGTTCGAACAGGCGGGCGGTCATCGGCAACTCCGGGTTGCGGGGGCCCGCGCTGTGTGCCGCACTCTCGAAGCCGACGCCAGTTCGCCGCCTCATGCCGGTCCTCCGCCGAGCTTTGCTCTCGGCTTGCTGCCGCGACGCGGCTTCTGCGCCTCACCCCTCCCCGATCCCCCGCGCCTTCAGGCTTTCGCCGATCTCGTCCAGGACGCCCGCGTCGTCGATGGTCGCCGGCATGGTCCAGGGCTCGTGGTCGGCGATGCGCTTCATCGTGGCGCGCAGGATCTTGCCCGAGCGGGTCTTCGGCAGCCGCTGCACCGTAAGCGCGAGCTTGAAGGCGGCCACGGGGCCGATCTCGTCGCGGACCTTGGCGACCAGCTCGCGCTCGATCTCGGCCGGATCGCGCGCGACCTGCGCCTTGAGCACGACGAAGCCGCAGGGCGCCTCGCCCTTCAGCGCGTCGCGGATGCCGATGACCGCGCATTCGGCGACGTCGGGGTGGGACGACAGCACCGCCTCCATCCCGCCGGTGGAAAGCCGGTGGCCGGCGACGTTGATGATGTCGTCCGTCCGCCCGAGCACGGTGATGTAGCCGTCGGCGTCGATCACGCCCGCATCCGAGGTGTCGTACCAGCCGGGAAAGGTCTCGAGATAGCTCGTGCGCATCCGGGTATCGGAGCCCCACAGGGTCGGCAGGCATCCCGGCGGCAGCGGCAGGCGGATCGCGATGGTGCCCATCGTGCCGGCGGGCACCGGCTTGCCGCCCTCGTCCAGCACCTGCACGTCGTAGCCCGGCATCGGCACGCAGGTGCTGCCGTGCTTGACCGGGAGCAGCCCCAGGCCGACCGGGTTGCCGGCGATCGGCCAGCCGGTCTCGGTCTGCCACCAATGGTCGACCACCGGCCGGTCGAGCACGCGCTCGGCCCAGGCGACCGAAGCCGGGTCCGCGCGCTCGCCGGCCAGGAACAGGGTGCGGAAGCGCGAGAGGTCGTGGCCAGCCACATGGCTGCCTTTCGAATCCTCCTTCTTGATCGCGCGGAGCGCCGTCGGCGCCGTGAACAGGCAGACCGTGCCGGTCTCGGCGACGACCCGCCAGAACGCGCCGGGATCGGGGGTGCCGACCGGCTTGCCCTCGTACAGGACCGTGGTGCAGCCGTGCAGCAGCGGCGCGTAGACGATGTAGGAATGGCCGACCACCCAGCCGATGTCGGAAGCGCAGAAGTAGGTCTCGCCGGGCTGCACGCCGTAGAGGTTGGACATCGACCAGCTGAGCGCGACGAGGTAGCCGCCGGTGTCGCGCACCACGCCCTTGGGCTTGCCGGTGGTGCCGGAGGTGTAGAGCACGTAGAGCGGGTCGGTCGCGGCCATCGGCACGCAGTCCGGCTTCCGCCCCTCGGCCGCCGCGACCGCCTCGGCCCAATCCCGGTCGCGGCCCTCGACGAGGCTCGCGAGGGCTTGCGGGCGCTGAAGGATGAGGCAGGCGGCGGGCTTGTGCCGGGCCGTGGCGAGGGCGGCGTCCAGCAGCGGCTTGTAGGCGACCACCCGGCTCGGCTCGATGCCGCAGGAGGCGGCGAGCACCACCTTCGGCGCCGCGTCCTCGATCCGGACGCTCAGCTCGTTGGCGGCGAACCCGCCGAACACCACCGAGTGCACCGCGCCGATGCGGGCGCAGGCGAGCATGCCGAACAGGGCTTCAGGCACCATCGGCATGTAGAGGATCACCCGGTCGCCCCGGCCGACGCCGAGGTCGGCGAGCACGGCGGCCAGGGCCGAGACCTCGCGCAGGAGGTCCGCATAGGTGATGGCGCGCTTGGTGCCCGTGGCCGGCGAATCGTAGCGGATCGCGACCTGCTCCGCGCGGCCGCCGGCGACGTGCCGATCGACGGCGTTCCAGCAGGCGTTCAGCGCCCCGTCGGGGAACCAGCGACCGTAGGGGCCGGACTTGGGCTCGAAGGCCCGGGTCGGCTCCGTCGTCCAGTCGATCGCCCGCGCCGCGTCGAGCCAGAACCCCTCGGGGTCGCGCATCGCGCGCTCATGCACCGCGGCGTAGCGCGACGGCAGGTCTGGGGAGGGGTCGGCGGTCGGCATGGCGGCTCCTCGGACGGGGCGGCCTCTTCGGGGGCCGCCGCCTGGCAGCGAAGCTAGCAGGATTGCGGGCCGCGCAGGATCGAGCGGCTGCATAAAAAAGCCGCGCCGTGGGGGACGGCGCGGCGGATCTCGGTGTCGTGCTTCGAAACAGGTCCGTCAGTGCAGCGTGTCGACGCCCGCCTGCAGCCGGTTGATCTCGTCCTTCAGGAGAAGTTTGCGCCGCTTCAACTCGGCGATGTGCAGGTCGTCCTCGGACGGCCTCAGCGTCGCCTGGTGGATTTCGCGTTCGAGGGCTTCGTGCTTCCGGGTGAGCTGGCTCAGATGCGTCTGCAGCGACATGAGTCGTGTCTCCTGTCATCGTTCCGACGCGGGGAATCTGGCACATGTCGAGCCGGCTGTCGAAGGCAATCCTCAGCCTATGCCTCACGAATGCTTGCCGCTCGGGCGTGCCTGACGCATGCTCGATTCCGGCACAGGATGGTTTTCGAAGGCGGCGATGGCGGTTGAGTTGGTCCCGGATGCGCAATCCGAACTGGACGTCGAGCTGGCGCGGCTGAAACAGGAGCATCGCGACCTCGACGACGCGATCGATGCCCTCGAGCGCAACGTCGCCGGCGACCAGCTGCAGATCCAGCGCCTGAAGAAGCGCAAGCTGACGCTGCGCGACAGGATCGCCTTCGTCGAGGACCAGATCACCCCCGACATCATCGCCTGATGCCGGTGGATGCCGGTGCGCCTCGCCTTGCCGCGCCGGATCGGCGCCTGTAAGCGGCGAGCTTGCCAGCGGCGAGGACGGGTCGACCGGCCCGCACCGCGAAGGAAATGGGTTTGACGCGGATGGTGCCGTCGCCTGCGGTCGCGATCATCATGGGCAGCCAGTCCGACTGGGCGACCATGCGGAACGCCGCCGACACCCTCGACGCGCTCGGCGTCGCCTACGACGCGCGCATCGTCTCGGCTCATCGCACGCCGGACCGGCTGGTGGCCTTCGCCAAGGGCGCCAAGGCTGCCGGCTTCAAGGTCGTGATCGCGGGCGCGGGCGGCGCGGCGCACCTGCCGGGCATGGCCGCCGCGATGACGAGCCTCCCGGTCTTCGGCGTGCCGGTGGAATCGAAGGCGTTGTCGGGACAGGACAGCCTGCTCTCGATCGTGCAGATGCCGGCCGGCATTCCCGTCGGCACCCTGGCGATCGGCCGGGCCGGCGCGGTGAACGCCGCGCTGCTCGCCGCCGCCGTGCTCGCCCTGTCCGACGACGCGTTGGCCCAGCGCCTGGACGCCTGGCGCGCGGCCCAGACCGCATCCGTCGCCGAACGGCCGGAGACCGAGACCCCGTGACCCCAAAGACCATCGCGCCCGGCGGCACCCTCGGCATCGTCGGCGGCGGCCAGCTCGGCCGCATGATCGCGCTGGCCGCGGCCAACATGGGCCTCAAGGCCCACATCTACTGCCCCGATGCCGACAGCCCGGCCTTCGACGTGGCGGCTAAGACCACCTGCGCCGCCTACGACGACGCGGAGGCGCTGACGCGATTCGCGCAAAGCGTCGACGTGGTGACCTACGAGTTCGAGAACATCCCGCGCGAGACCGCCGACCTGCTCGCGGCCCACGCCGCCCTGCATCCCAGCGCCTCGGCGCTGGCGACGACGCAGGACCGGCTGTCGGAGAAGGACTTCATCAACCGCCTCGGCATCCCGACGGCGCCGTTCCGCGCGGTCGACACCCCGGACGACTTCGCCCGCGCCCTCGACGCGATCGGCCGCCCGGCCGTGCTGAAGACCCGCCGCTTCGGTTACGACGGCAAGGGCCAGCGCATCATCCGGACGGAGGCCGAATCGGACCGCAACGCGATCTTCGCCGAGTTCGGCGGCGCGGCTTTGATCCTCGAAGGCTTCGTCGCGTTCGAGCGGGAAGTCTCGGTGGTCGCGGCGCGGGCCGCCGACGGGAGCTTCGCCGCCTTCGACCTGTGCGAGAACGAGCACCGCGACCACATCCTCGCCGTCACCCGCGTGCCGGCGCCGGGCATCGCACCCGAGACGGCGCAGGCCGCCCTCGGCATCGCCCGGACGATCGCCGACGCCCTCGACTACGTCGGGGTGCTCGCCGTCGAGATGTTCCTGGTGCGCGAGGCCGACGGCGCCGAGCGCCTCGTCGTGAACGAGATCGCGCCGCGGGTGCACAATTCCGGGCACTGGACGATCGAGGGCGCGACCACCTCGCAGTTCGCCCAGCACGTGCGCGCGGTCTGCGGCTGGCCGCTGGGCGATCCGTCCCGCCCGGGCGGATTGAAGGCCGAGATGCGCAACCTCATCGGCGACGAGGTGGAAGGCTGGCGATCGGTGCTGGCCGAGCCCGGCGCGCACCTCCACCTCTACGGCAAGGGCGAGGCCCGGCCCGGCCGCAAGATGGGCCACGTCACCCGCCTCAAGCCCTGAACTCCGATGCATCCGCACCACAGCGGATGACTCGCGTGCCCCCCGCTTCGACGTTCGCGACGACTTTTCGCGTCGAGCCATACGTTCGCCACATCGGCCCGCATCAACGGGATCGTCGCCCGCGCTTAATCGGGCGTTCACCGCGATGCGCGAACGTGCCGGGGCCAACGCAACCGGATCGGACCGGCCGCGCGCCGGCCGCGCCGCTCGGGGTGCGTGGATCAGAGATTCGGGCGTGCTGAAGGCTTGAGCACCGTGCCGAGGGGAATGGGGCGATGACGTCAGACAGCGTGCGGTTACAACGGGCCCTGCTCGGCCTCGCGGCGCTCGCGAGCGTGGGGCTCGCCGGCTGCGAGACCGTGGGAAGCGCTGCCGGCTCGCGGCAATTCGCCGTGCTGGAGGCGGACACCACGGGCGCGACCAACGTCAACATCGCTTCGCTGACCGAGGTGGTGCAGCGTAACCCCAACGACGCCGCCGCCTACAACACCCGTGGCGCGGCCTACGCCCGCGCGGGCCAGTTCAACGACGCGATCGGCGACTTCACCAAGGCGGTGCAGATCGACCCGAATTCGGGCTCGGCCTACAACAACCGCGCGCTGGCCTATCGCCAGACCGGCCGCAACGACGCCGCGCTGCAGGATTTCACCAAGGCGATCGCCTCCGACCCGAATTACGGCCCGGCCTATATCGGCCGCGCCAACGTGCTGCGCGCCCAGGGCGACCTCGAAGGCGCGATGCGCGACCTCAACGTCGCGATCCGCCTGATGCCCGAATCGGCCGAGGCGTATCACGCCCGTGGCCTGGTCCGGCAGAAGCAGGGCCAGGACATCGCCGCCATCGGCGACTTCGACGCCGCGATCGACCGCAACCCCTTCGTCAGCGCGCCCTACGCCGCCCGCGGCCAGAGCCTGATCGCCACGAACAAATACGACAAGGCGATCGAGGACTACAACGCCGCGCTCAACGTCGACAACAAGGACGCGACCTCCTGGGCCTATCGCGGCCTCGCCTACGAGAAGTCGAACCGGAAGAAGGAGGCGATGGAGAACTACCAGCGCGCCTCGACCATCGACCCGAACAACCCGATCGCGCGCCAGGGCCTCGGCCGCGTGCAGGGCGGCGTCGGCTCGCTGTTCAACTGAGCTTCCGCCGCACGTTCCTGCGATCGACGCCGCGCGAGAGCGCGGCGTTTTTCGTTGCAAGGCCGCGACGGCGCGCATCGTATGCTTTATGCACGTGCGCGCAAACCACCTGTGTTAGCGGCTGCGAAAACAAACCGGATGCGCTGGGTCGCGAAATCTGTCACACTTTCGCAAATGCCGTACTTTTACTGCCATCTTCATGGACCGGGCGGTTTCGAGCGCGACGAGATCGGACTGAAGTTCAGCGGCCTCGATGCGGTCGCCCTCGACGTCTGCCGCGCCATCCTCGACATCTCGGCGGACCTCGCACGCTCCGGCTACGACCCGATGCCCTACGCGTTCGAGATCGTGGACGCGGGCGGCGCGCTGCTGATGGACGTGCCGTTCCGGGAGATGCTGAACAAGGCTCCGCGCAACGGCCGGTACCGCCCTCCCGTCTCTCAGGCGGGGCAGCGCGCCGAGATGCTGCGGGCAACGCTCCTGAAGGCCGCGGTCTCCGAATCGATCGACCGCCTCGGGGAGACGATCAGGATGTCGCGCCAGATCGTGGCGCGCTCGCGCGCCAGCGCCGCAGACGACCCGTGGGGCGCCCCGCCGCGACAGGCCGCCCTCGCGTCCTAGTGCATGTTCTTCACGCGAGCCGGCATCCACCTCGCTCGAAAATGCTCTCGCTCCGGTCAGGCCGGCCGCAGGGCGAGGATGGCGTCGGCCAGCGCGTCGACCTGCGCCGCGTCATGCGCCGCCGAGAACGCCACCCGCAGCCGCGCGGTGCCGTCGGGCACGGTCGGCGGCCGGATCGCCACGACGAGGAAACCGCGCGCTTCGAGCGCCGCGGAGAGCGCCAGCGCATCCTGCGCCGCGCCGACCATCACCGGCACCACCGCGCTCTCGGCCTCCGGCAGCCCGAGGCGTGCGGTGAAGCGGCGGGCGAGCGCCAGGGGTTTCGCGCCGCGCTCGGGCTCCACCTCGAGGATCGCCAGGGCTTCGAGGGCGGCCGCCGCGGAGGCCGGCGGTAGCCCGGTGGTGTAGACGAAGCTGCGGGCGCGGCTCGTCAGCAGGTCGACCACGGCCTGCGAGGCGCAGAGATAGCCGCCGTAGGAGCCGAGCGACTTCGACAGGGTGCCCATCTCCAAGGGCGCTTTCGGACCGCCCTCGACCACGCCGAGCCCGTGCGCGTCGTCCACCAGGGTCCAGGCGTCATGAGCCTCGGCCACCCCCAGGATGTCGCCGAGCGGCGCACGGTCGCCGTCCATGCTGAACACCCGCTCGGTGAGGATCATCGCCCGGCGATGGCGCGCGCGATGCTCGGCGAGCAGCCGGCCGAGGTCGGCGACGTCGTTGTGGCGGAACGTCAGGGTCGTCGCCCCCGAGATCCGCGCGCCGCCCCACATGCAGGCGTGGGCGAGCGCGTCGACGAGGATGAGGTCGCCCGCGCCGACCAGCGCCGGGGTGATGCCAAGGTTGGCGAGGTAGCCGCTGCCGAAAACCAGGGCGGCCTCGGTGCCCTTGTGCGCGGCGAGCCGGGCCTCGATGGCGATCAGCAGCGGATGGTTGCCGGTCACCAGGCGCGATCCGCCGGCGCCGGCGCCGTAGGCGGCGACGGCCTGCTGCGCCGCCGCGACCACCCGCGGGTCGTGGCTCAGGCCGAGGTAGTCGTTGCACGAGAACGAGACCAGGCGGCGCGCGCCGCGTTCCGCCATCGCGTCGACGGCGCGGGTCGTCGGCACGAGGCGGCGGCGCAGCGCGGCAGCGTCCAGGCCGGAGAGCTTGTCGCGGGCGAAGGATTCGAGGCTCGACATGCGGCCTCAAAGCGCCGCGGGGCCGCCGTGAGTCAAGTCGCGCGCGGAGGTTGACCGGCGCGCCGCGGGCCAGCATCGATCGGCGCATGGCGACGGACGATCCGAGCGCCGCCCACCTGTGGCGGCCCTACACCCAGATGAAGCAAGCGGCGCCGCCGCTGGAGGCGGTGCGCACGCACGGGTCGCGCATCGTGCTCGCAAACGGGCGCGAGCTCGTCGACGGCATCGCCTCATGGTGGACGGCGGTGCACGGCTACAATCATTCCCACATCGCCGCCGCGGTGGCTGGACAGCTCGGCACCATGCCGCACGTGATGTTCGGCGGCCTGACGCACGCTCCGGCCGAGCGGCTGGCGAGCCGGCTCGCCGCCCTCCTGCCCGGCGATTTGAACCACGTGTTCTTCACCGATTCCGGTTCGGTCGCGGTCGAGGTGGCGTTGAAGATGGCGGTGCAGCTCTGGCTGAACCGCGGCGAGGCCGGGCGCACCCGCATCCTCGCGTTCCGCGGCGGCTACCACGGCGACACCATGGGCGCGATGTCGGTCTGCGACCCCGAGGAGGGCATGCATCGCCGCTTCGGCGCCTTCCTGCCGAGCCAGGTCTTCTGTGACCTGCCGCGGACCGAAGCGGAGACGGCCGCCCTCGACGGCGTCCTGGCGCGCCACCGCACCGAGCTCGCCGCGGTGATCGTCGAGCCGCTGGTGCAGGGTGCCGGCGGCATGCGGATGCATCCGCCCGAGGTGCTGGCGACGATCGCGCGCCTCGCGCGCCGGCACGGCCTGCCGCTGATCCTCGACGAGATCTTCACCGGTTTCGGCCGCACCGGCACGCTGTTCGCCTGCGAGCAGGCCGGCATCGTGCCCGACATCCTGTGCCTGTCGAAGGCGCTGACCGGTGGGACGATGGCGCTCGCCGCCACGGTCGCGACGCACGCGGTGTTCTCCGGGTTCTGGTCGGACGACGCGAGCGCCGCGCTGATGCACGGACCGACCTTCATGGCCAACCCGCTGGCCTGCGCGGCCGCCAACGCCAGCCTCGACCTGTTCGCCAGCGAGCCGCGGCTGGAGCAGGCCCAAGCGATCGGCGCCCGCCTCGCCGACGGCCTCGAAGCGTTGCGCGGGCGGCCGGGCATCGCCGAGGTGCGCACGCTCGGCGCGATCGGCGCCGTCCAGTTCACCCGGCCGCCGGACCTCGGCGCCCTCAAGGCGCGCTTCGTGGAGCGCGGCGTCTGGGTCCGCCCGTTCGGCGACATCGTCTACCTGACGCCGGCCCTGACCATCGAACGCGGCGACCTCGACCAGCTGATCGAGGCCGTGGTCGCGGTCGCCGGATCGGTCGGGACGACGGCCGGCTGACGACCTGTCGGCAACCCCCGATTCGCACTGCAACCGGAACGCCCCTCTGCCGTTGGACATCGAGAACGACGGTGCGGCGGGGGGCGCGTCCCGGCCGCGCCTCCGGACCGAAACGCTGGAGATGCACATCGTGACGAGCGAGCAGACGAGTCCCCAGGAAGACCGGCCCGTGATCCTGCTCGTCGAGGACGAGGCGCTGACCATCATGGACCTCGGCGACGTGCTCGAGGGGGGCGGCTACGAGACGGTGCAATGCGCCTCGGCCGAGCGGGCGATGAGCATCCTGCAAGCGCGGCCGGACATCTGCGGCCTCGTCACCGACGTGGAGCTGTCCGGCAAGGCCAACGGCTTCGACCTCGCCAGCTCGGTCGCCGAGGCACGGCCCAAGCTGCCGATCCTCATCGTCTCGGGCCGCGCCGCGCCGGACCCGGCGCGGATGCCGGAGGGCGCGCACTTCATCGCCCGCCCGTGCAGCGGCGAGGACATCCTCGACCAGCTCCGCCGCCTGATGCCCTGCTGAGCGGGGGATCGCCGCCGCCACCGTCATCCCAGCTTCACACGCCCGAGGCACAGCCGACCGAGAACGATGTCGGCCCCCGCGCGGGGCCGGACTTTCGGCGTGTTCGGTCGTGTTGTGCGGGGTATGGGATGTCAGCGGCGGATGAGATACCGGCAGCCGCGCCGGTCATCGACAACCCGGGACTGCCCGTGAACGGCAAGGCGAAGAACCGGAAGGACGAGCGGCACGCCGCCGACGCGCCGCGAGCCAAGCGGAAGGGCCGCCCCAGCGAGGTGGCGCCCATCGTCGAGGCTTCCGCCGTCGATGCGCCGAGCGCGAAAACTGCGGAGACCAAGCGCGTCGGAGCCAAGCCGCCGGGCGCCAAGAGCGTCGGGTGGGCGCTTGTCCAGGCCGCGCGGCTGCATCGGGCTCGAATCGGCGACCGGCTCGCGACCCTCGATCTCTTCGCCGGCCAGGAGCAGGTGGTGCAGGTGCTGGCGGCGTCGGGCACCATGACGATGGGCGACCTCGCGGCCACGTTGCGCGTGCGTCCGCCGACCGCATCGAAGACGATCTCGCGGCTGGCCGCCCTCGGCTTCGTGGAGCGCCGGGCGGAAGCCGGAGACGGGCGCATCGTTCGCGTGCGCCTCACCGAGGCAGGGCTGGCCAAGGCCGAGGCGATCGAGGGCATCTGGGACGCCGTCGAGGCGGAATTGCTCTCCGGCTTCGACGGCAAGGAGCGCCGCCGCCTGCGCAAGCTGTTGCGCAAGGCCGCCAAGGGCCTCGCCGAGGCCGGCGGCCTCACCGGGCACGAGACCGAGGCGGATGCCGAAATCGAGGCCGACGAGGACGAGACCGAGCCCCTGGTCGTCGCGCCCGCGCCCTGACGCCGAGAATTTCGAGACCGTTGGACAACGGGAGCGCGGCCGGTACGCTGCCGGAATGCGCACGCCCCTCGCCATCGGCCTCGCAACCGCGGCACTGCTCGCCGGACCCGGCATCGCCGAGACGACTCCGGTCGCCGATACCATGCCGAAGCGGGTCGGCGCGTGCGCCACGACGGTCATCACCGCGATCGGGACGCGCTTCGGCGACACGCTCGTGCGGCCGAAGAGCAAGGACGCCGACGACGGCACCGGCGTGGTGCTCAAGAACGGCGTCTACGGCGTGTCCTATCAATTCGTCCCCGAGGTCGCGAACGCCCGCGTCGGCGACCCGGTCAGAACCTGCCTGGTCTCGGTTCCGAAGGGATGCCCCGAGGGCGACGACCGAGGAAAGGTCTACACGACGACCAACCTGCGCACGCAGGAATCCTGGACGCTCGCCGATTCACAGCACCTCTGCGGCGGCGCCTGACCGGACCAGCCGCGAAGGCTTGTCCCGTCGGGCGCTGTCGGCCTACCGGCCGAGCGGCTGGATGCTCTCAGCGATCGCCTTGAGCTGCGAGGCGTACTTCTTCTCGCCGGCGGGCGATCCCCAATACGACAGCATGCCGACCTTGGTCTCGGACAGGATGATGATCGACAGGCTCACCTTGGTCGGGCCGTCCTTGTCGACGCCGTCCCAGCCGAGGTCGACCACGTCGAAGCCGTTGACCTTGGCCTCGGTCTTCTTCTGCGACTTCGGATCGATCTTCACGCCGCTCTCGGCGAAGAACTTCACTCCCTCGACGATGGCGTTCTCGAGGTTCTTCAGGTTCTGGACCTCGAAGGCGACGTAGATAGAAGCATCCGGCGACGTCGCCTGGGCGCCCTTGTCGATCTCCTCAGGTGACCACGCATTCGGCAGGTCGATGGTCACGATCGGCTTGGCATCAGGTAGCTCGAACGGCTTGGCGAGCGCACCCGATGTTGTGCCGACCAACAGACCGGCGACGACCGCCGTCATCAAAACGATGTTCTTCAAGACAACCTCCACCGTCGCCGAAGACGGCGCTCGGAATACAGCCCTGACCGACGTCGCGCGAGGAGTCGAGACCGGTTCCGAGGTCATGCACGGATCGTGCGCTCGCGCCGTCACGGAATCGGCGCACCCGGTGGCACGAGTCCCGCATAGGGGGTTGCGATCCCTGCATACGCCGTCGACGACGGCGCGCGGATGACGGATCACCCGGAATGATACGACGGACGGTTGACCCGGCTCTATTTTCCTAGGCATCCAGAGTGGGTCGATCCTGCCGATGCCCATCGCTTGAGGGAGTTGCGTTTGTCGATTTCACGGATCCGGACGTTGGCGGCGGCCACCAGCCTCGCCATCGCGCTCGGCATGGCGCCGGCTCAGGCCGCGAACGTCTTCCGCTTCGCCTTCCAAGGCGACATCAAGTCCTTGGACCCGTATTCGCTGAAGGAAAGCTTCACGATCGGCATGCACGCCGCGGTCTACGACGCGCTGATCACCCGCGACAAAGACCTGAACCTCGCCCCCGGCCTGGCCGAATCCTGGGAGACGCCGGAGCCGACGCGCTGGCGCTTCCACCTGCGCAAGAACGTGAAATTTCACGACGGCTCGCCCTTCACCGCCGACGACGTGCTGTTCTCCGCCGACCGGGTGCGCGCTTCGGGATCGAGCTTCACCACCAACATCCCCTCGGACGCCAAGTTCGTGAAGGTCGACGACCACACCGTCGACATGGTGCTGTCGAAGCCGAACCCGATCGCGCTGTACCAGTTCTCGACCTGGTACATCATGTCGAAGGCTTGGGCGGAGAAGAACGGCGCCGTCGCGCCCTCCCCCGTCAGCGCGTCGGCCCCGAGCTATGCGACCCTGCACGAGAACGGCACCGGCCCGTTCGTGATCACCGAGCATCAGCCCGGCGTCCGCACGGTGTTCAAGAAGTTCCCCGGCTACTGGGGCAAGGTCGAGTCGAACCTCGACGAGGCGGTGTTCACGACCATCTCGAACGACGCGACCCGCGTCGCGGCACTGATCGGCGGCGAGGTCGACTGGATCGACCCGGTGCCGCTGCAGGACCAGCAGCGCGTCAACGCCAGCGGCACCGCCACGGTGATGACCGGGCCAGAGCTGCGCACGATCTTCCTCGGGATGGATCAGGTCCGAGACGAGCTCAAGGATTCGAGCGTCAAGGGCAAGAACCCGTTCAAGGACGTGCGCGTGCGCGAGGCGATGTACCTCGCCATCGACGAGGACACGATCGCCAAGCGCGTCATGCGCGGGCAGGCGACGCCGAGCGCGCTGATGATCGCGCCCTCGCTCTACGCCCGCTCGGCCGAGTTCAAGCGCCCGGCGACCGACGCCAAGAAGGCCAAGGCGCTGCTCGCCGAGGCGGGCTACCCGGACGGCTTCACCGTGCCGATGGATTGCCCGAACGACCGCTACGTCAACGACGAGGCGATCTGCCAGGCGGTGGTCTCGATGCTCGCCCGCGTCGGCGTCAAGGTGAACCTCAACGCCCAGCCGAAGGCCAAGTACTTCGCCAAGGTTTTGGCGCCGAACTACGACACCTCGTTCTACCTGCTGGGCTGGACGCCCTCCTCGCAGGACAGCCACAACATCCTCTACGAGATGGTCGGCTGCCGTACCGATCCGAAGTCGAGCCGCGGCGGCTGGAACCTCGGCGGCTACTGCAACACCAAGCTCGACGCCATCGCCGACCAGGTCGAGGGCGAGACCGACCCGGCCAAGCGCGACCAGGAGATCATGGACGGCTTCGAGATCCTGCAGAAGGATTGGGCCGTGATCCCGCTGCACCAGCAGGCCTTGGCCTGGGGCGTCTCGAAGAAGGTGACGCTGACCCAGCGGCCCGACAACCTGCTGCTGCTCTACTGGGTATCGAAGCAGCCGTGAGGCGGGGCGTGGAGGGTTGAACCCATGCTAGCCTTCATCCTCCGCCGCCTTCTGCAATCGGTCGTGGTGCTCGCCGTCGTCGGGCTGATCGCCTTCTCGATGTTCCGGTTCGCGGGCGACCCCGTGAACCAGATCGTCGGCGTCGACACGCCGGTCTCCGAGCGCACCGAGATTCGCAAGAGCCTCGGCCTCGACGATTCCACGGCGGTGCAGGCGGCCCGCTACGCCGCCAACGTGCTGCGGGGCGATTTCGGGATCTCGTACCAGTTCCGCCAGCCGGTCTCGCACCTGCTGGCGGAGCGGATGCCCGCGACCCTCGAGCTGGCTTTGTGCGCGACGGTCTTCGCGCTCGTCGTCGGCATCCTCATGGGCGTCTACTGCGCGCTCCACCGCGAGACGGTGCTGGCCAAGCTGTTCCTCGCGGTCTCGCTCGCGGGCGTCAGCCTGCCGACCTTCCTGATCGGCATCCTGCTGATCTTCCTGTTCTCGGTGACGCTCGGCTGGCTCCCTTCCTTCGGTCGCGGCGACACGGTGCGGCTCGGCTGGTGGACCACCGGCTTCCTGACGGTCTCGGGGCTTCGCGCCCTGATCCTGCCCGCGATCACCCTGGGGCTGTTCCAGATGACCCTGATCATGCGCCTCGTCCGCGCCGAGATGCTGGAGGTGCTGCGCGCCGACTACATCCGCTTCGCCCGCGCCCGCGGCCTCACCACCCGCGCGATCCATTTCGGGCACGCGCTGAAGAACACGCTGGTCCCGGTCATCACCATCGCCGGGCTGCAGCTCGGTTCGGTGATCGCCTTCTCGATCATCACCGAGACGGTGTTCCAGTGGCCGGGCATGGGGCTGCTGTTCGTGCAGGCGGTGCAGAACGTCGACATCCCGATCATGGCCGCCTACCTGCTGCTCGTTGCGGCGATCTTCGTGGCGATCAACCTCGCCGTCGACGTGCTCTACACCATCGTCGACCCGCGCCTGCGACTTGCGGGGCGCACCGCATGAGCCTCGCTTCCGCGACGCCGCCTTCGCGCTGGGCCAAGTTCCTCGATTCCGACGTGTTCGCGAGCTTCCGCCGCTCGAAGCTCGCGATGGCGGCGCTCGCCGTCACGGTGCTGTTCTTCGCGCTCGCCATCGCCGCCCCGTGGATCTCGCCGCAGAACCCCTACGATCCAGCGCAACTCGACCTGATCAACTCCAACCTTCCGCCGATCTGGAGTCCCGACGGCCAATCCCCGTTCCTCGTGGGCACCGACGACCAGGGGCGCGACGTCCTCTCGGCGGTGTTCTACGGCTTGCGCCTCTCGCTCGTCGTCGGCCTGCTCGGCGTCCTCGTCTCGGGCACCCTCGGCGTCGCGCTCGGGCTGATCGCGGGCTATTTCGGCGGATTCGTCGACACGCTCATCATGCGCGTCGCCGACGTGCAGCTCACCTTCCCGGCAATCCTGATCGCCCTCGTCGTCGACGGCGTCGCCAAGGCCGCGGCCGGCGGCGGGCTCGACACCAACGCGACGATCGGGCTGATCGTGGTCTCGATCGGACTGTCGTTCTGGGTCCAGTACGCCCGCACCGTGCGCTCCTCGGTGTTGGTCGAGAAGAACAAGGACTACGTCCAGGCCGGGCGCCTGATCGGCCTGTCCTCGCCGGTGATCATGGTCCGCCACGTCCTGCCGAACGTGCTCGGGCCGGTCTTCGTCATCGCCACGATCAACCTCGCGCTGGCGATCATCACCGAGGCGACCCTGTCGTTCCTCGGCACCGGCCTCCCCGAGACCATGCCGTCGCTCGGCACCCTGATCCGCACCGGCAACCGCTTCCTGTTCTCCGGCGAGTGGTGGATCGTCGCCTTCCCCGGCCTGGCGCTCGCCGGGCTGGTGCTGGCGATCAACCTGCTCGGCGACTGGCTCCGCGACGCGCTGAACCCGAAGCTGCAATGACAGAGCCAGTCCTCTCCGTCCGCGACCTGCGCGTCGAGTTCGCGACGCGCCGCGGCGTCCTCAAGGCGATCGACGGCGTGTCCTTCGACATCGCGCGGGGCGAAATCTTGGGCGTCGTCGGCGAGTCCGGCGCCGGGAAATCCGTCACCGGCGCTGCGGTGATCGGGTTGATCGACCCGCCCGGCCGGATCGCCGGCGGCGAGATCCGGCTCGGGGGCGAGCGCATCGACAACCTGCCGCCGGAAAAGATGCGGCGCATCCGCGGCCGGCGCATCGGCATGATCTTCCAGGACCCGCTGACGAGCCTCAACCCGCTCTACCGCATCGGCCGCCAGATCATCGAGACCGTGCAGACCCATACCGACCTCTCGGCCAAGGCCGCGCGGACGCGGGCGATCGACCTCCTCGCCGAGGTCGGCATCCCGGCGCCCGAGCGGCGGATCGACGGCTACCCGCACGAGTTCTCCGGCGGCATGCGCCAGCGCGTGGTGATCGCGCTCGCGCTCGCGGCCGAGCCCGAACTGATCATCGCCGACGAGCCCACGACGGCGCTCGACGTCTCGGTGCAGGCGCAGATCATCACCCTGCTCAAGCGCCTCGGCCGCGACCACGGCACCGCGGTGATGCTGGTGACCCACGACATGGGCGTGATCG
The DNA here is from genome assembly GCF_008040045.1 of Methylobacterium sp. WL8. NCBI lineage: Bacteria > Pseudomonadati > Pseudomonadota > Alphaproteobacteria > Hyphomicrobiales > Methylobacteriaceae > Methylobacterium > Methylobacterium sp. WL8. Next base: position 27,349 of record NZ_VRVF01000025.1, read on the forward strand.
CGGAGGCTGCCGACCGCGTCGCGGTGATGTATTCGGGTCGCGTCGCCGAGATCGGCCCGGTCCGCGCCGTCGTCGGCGACCCGCTCCACCCCTATGCCAAGGGCCTGATGGGCGCGATCCCGACGCTGACCCAGGACACCGGGCGCCTCGCCCAGATCCCGGGCGCGATGCCGCGCCTGACGGCGATTCCCCCCGGCTGCGCCTTCAACCCGCGCTGCCCGAAGGTCTTCGCCCGCTGCCGCGTGGAGCGGCCCGACCCGATCCCGGTCGGCGAGCACCGCGTCGCCTGCCATCTCTACGATCGCGACGAGGTGGCGGCATGAGCGGGCCCACCCCTTACGTCGAGGTCGAGGGCCTGCGGCGGCTGTTCGACGTCTCGAAGCCCTGGCTCAACCGGATGATCGAACGGAAGCCGAAGCAGTGGCTGAAGGCGGTCGACGGCGTCGGCTTCACGATCCAGCGCGGCGAGACCTTCGCCCTCGTCGGCGAATCCGGCTCCGGCAAGTCGACCGTGGCGCGGATGGTGGTCGGGCTGCTGCCGCCGAGCGCGGGCGACGTGCGCATCACCGGCGTCTCGATGACCGATCCGGCGCAAGGCGCGGCCCGCCGCCAGCTGCGACGGCGCATCCAGATGGTGTTCCAGGACCCCTACGCCTCGATGAACCCGCGCTGGCGGGTGGGCAAGATCGTCGCCGAGCCGATCCGCGCCTTCGACCTGATCCAGGGCGAGGCGGCCATCGCCGCCCGCGTCGGCGAATTGCTCACCCTCGTCGGCCTGCATCCCGACGACCGGGTGAAGTACCCGCACGAATTCTCCGGCGGCCAGCGCCAGCGCGTCGCCATCGCCCGCGCGCTCGCCTCGGAGGCCGAGTTCCTCGTCGGCGACGAGCCGACCTCGGCCCTCGACGTCTCGGTGCAGGCGCAGATCCTGAACCTGATGCGCGACCTGCAGGACCGGCTCGGGCTGACCTACCTGTTCATCAGCCACAACCTCGCCGTGGTGCGCCACATGGCGACGCGCATCGGCGTGATGTATCTCGGCCGCGTGGTCGAGATCGGCGGCGGGCGCGAGCTGTTCACGCGCCCCAAGCACCCCTACACGCGGATGCTGCTCGACGCGGTGCCCGATATCGGCCTCACCGGGCGGCAGCGCACGCCGGTCTCCGGCGAGATCCCCAACCCGATCGACCCGCCGCCGGGTTGCAGCTTCAACCCGCGCTGCCCCTTCGCCAACGACCGCTGCCGCGCCGAAGTGCCGGCGCTGATCGAGGGCGTCGCCTGCCACGCCTATCAGGAACGCCGGCTGACCTGAGCGCCTACATGCCGTGCTGCCCCTTGCCATCCTGCGCGGTGGAGACCGCATGACCGCGTCAGCCCTCCCCTCCGACATCCTGGAGATGAGCGCCGTGGCGCTCTCGGCCGCGATCCATGCCAGGACGGTGTCCTGCGTCGAGGTCATGCGCGCCACCCTCGCGCAGATCGCGCGGTACAACCCAGCGGTGAACGCGATCGTCGCGCTTCAGGACCCGGTCCAGCTCCTCGCGGAAGCCGCCGAGCGCGACGCGCGCCTCGCCCGCGGCGAGAGCGCCAGCCCGCTCCATGGCTTTCCGCTGGCGGTGAAGGATTTCGATCCGGTACGCGGCCTGCCGTTCTCGCAGGGCTCGCCGATCTTCCGCCACCGGATCGCGCCGGCCGACTCGATCATGGCCGGGCGGTTTCGCTGCGGCGGCGTGGTCTTCACCGGCAAGACCAACATCCCGGAATTCGGCCTCGGCTCGCACACCTACAACCCGGTCCACGGCGCCACCGCGAACGCCTACGACCAACGCAAGTCCGCCGGCGGTTCGAGCGGGGGCGCCGCGGTGTCGGTGGCTTTGCGGATGCAGCCGGTGGCCGACGGCAGCGACCACGCCGGCAGCCTGCGCAACCCGCCGGCCTTCAACAACCTGTTCGGCCTTCGCACCTGCTACGGCCGCATCCCGATCGCGACGCCGGACGTGTTCGCGCCGGGCTTCGGCGTCTCCGGCGCGATCGGCCGCTCGCCGGCCGACATCGGCCTGATGCTGTCGGTGCAGGCCGGCGCCGACCCGCGCGTGCCGTACTCGATCCCGCAGGACCCAGGCATCTTCGCCGAGGACCTGAAGCGCGACGTCTCCGGCACCCGGATCGCGTGGCTCGGCGACTTCGGCGGCCAGATCCCCTTCGAGCCCGGCGTGCTCGACCTCGGCGTCGCCGCACTGTCCGCCTTCGAGGTGGTCGGCTGCCGCGTCGAACACGCCGTCCCGGCCTTCGACATGGAGCGGCTGTGGCGCGCCTACGTGCTGCTGCGCGCCTGCGCCAACGCGGCGACCCTGCATCCGCTCTACGAGGACCCGGCGCACCGGGCCCTGCTCAAGCCGGAGGCCGTCTGGGAGGTGGAGCAGGGCATGGCGCTCACCGCCGACGCGGTGCGGATGGCGCAGGAGACCCGCACCGCCTGGTACGAGACCGTGCGCCTCTTCATGGAGCGCTTCGACTTTCTGGTGATGCCGAGCGCGCAGGTCTTCCCCTTCGCGATCGAAGCCGACTGGCCGAAGCAGGTCGGCGGGCGCGCGATGGACACCTACCACCGCTGGATGCAGGTGGTGATCCCGGCGACCATGAGCGGCCTGCCGGCCCTCAACGTCCCGGCCGGCTTCGGCCCCGGCGGCCTGCCGACCGGCATCCAGGTCGTCGGCCGCAACCACGGCGAATTGGACTGCCTGCGTCTCGGCGCGGCCTACGACGCGGCCACCAACTGGGTCTCGCGACGGCCGCCGCCCTTGCTCGCGGCCTGATCGCAACGGCCCGGGACCGGGACGCTGCGGACGCATTTCACGCAAGCTGGGCCGGTTCGTTGCGGCGCGGACACAATCCGTTTTTTTGCGGTCGCGAGAGGATGAAACGCGGGCGAAGCAGGGGCCGGCATGTCTATAAGATCGGTCATGAGCAATGCGGTTCGCCCTTCCTCGAAGCCGCATGCGGCCTCCGTCGCCTCGAAGCCGCATGCGGCCTCCCTCGGCATTTCTGCCGGCCTGTTGGCCGTGCTGCTCGGTGGGACGGCGCTCGCCGCCGACCTCGGGGCGATCATGCCGCGAGCGGTGCCGAGCTTCTCGCAGGTCGACCCGGACACCTGGGTCGTCACGCTGACGGGCAACCTGCAGTTCACGCCGCGCTATCCCGGCTCCGAGGACTACACGGTCATCGGCTACCCGGCGATCGACGTGCGCCGGGCCGGCGAGCCCCGCCGCTTCGCCGCGCCGGACGACGGATTCAGCTTCTCGCTCTACGACAACGCCGTGTTCCGCATCGGCCCGACCGCGCGCTTCGTGCCGGGCCGCTATTACGGCGACGACCGCCGCCACCTCTTCGGCTTCCGGGACGCGCGCTTCGCCGTCGAGCCCGGCCTGTTCATCGAGTTCTTTCCGATTCCGTCGATCCGCACCCGGGTCGAAGTGCGGCAGGGCGTGTACGGCCACCACGGCACCGTCGGCTCGGTCGGGGCGGACTACATCCTGCCGGTCGACCAGTTCCAGTTCTCGATCGGGCCGCGCCTGAACATCGGCGACGCGTCGTACGCGCGCAAATACTTCGGCGTCACCGCCGACGAAGCCATCGCGAACGGCCGGGTCACCGCCTACGATCCGGGCAGCTTCTTCTCGGCGGGCGTGCTCGGCGCCGTCACCTACACCCAGGACGCGACGTGGGCCTATACCGGCTACGCCGGCTACACCCGCATCCTCGGCTCCTCCGGCGACAGCCCCCTGGTGCGGCGCCCGTTCGGCGACCCGAACCAGTTCCTGTTCGGCCTGAAGGTCGACTACTCCTTCACCACGCGATCCTGGTTCTGACGCCGGAGGCGACCGACTGAAGGTTCCGCGCCTGCATCGAACGGCATGATTGACCAGTGTGCCGGTCTCGGGCGACAGGGACCGATGCAACCGTTCTTTCGCGTCACGGCTTGGCTCGTGGTGGCCGCGCTCGTCTTCGTCACCCTGTCGCCGATCGGTCTGCGGCCCTCCGTGGCACCCGCCAACGTCGAGCGGGCGCTGGCCTACGGCGCGCTCGGGATGCTGTTCGTCCTCGCCTACCCGCGCCGCTGGCCGGTGGTGCTCGCCGGCGTCGTCGCCCTCGCCGCGATCCTCGAACTCGGGCAGGGCCTGACCCTGACCCGCCACGGCCGCCTTTCCGACTTCCTGGTGAAGGGCGGCGCGGCGATGCTCGGCACCGTCCTCGCTCTCGCCGCGACCTCGATCGCCTCCCGCCGCACGCGCTCGTGAGCCCGAACGGTCAAGCCGCTTGCACGCGGGCGACGCGGCGGGTACAGCACGCCACCCGGTCGAACCGTCCGCCGCCCGCCTAAAGCGGGGCGCGGCCCTCCACCGGGTCCGGAGGGGTGGCCGAGTGGTTGAAGGCGCACGCCTGGAAAGTGTGTATACCGGAAACGGTATCGCGGGTTCGAATCCCGCTCCCTCCGCCACGAACCGCTGATCGTCTCGCGTTCGCTCGGCACTCGACTTTCAACCCAGCTTCCATCGATCGCGTCGGATCCGCCATCCGCTTCCGTCGGAGCACGCCTCTCGTCGGCCAGTGCGCGTCGGCAGCGCGGTGTGGTAGGCAGGCCACCGACTCGGCACCGGCAAGTCCGTCGACCGAAGAGGGAGGACATAGCGTGCGCAAGGCAAACACCGCTCCGGCGGGCATCGTGGTGGGAGCCGTGTGGCTCCTCGCGGCCGGCGTCTCGCCGGCCCAGGCGCAGCTCGATACCGTGAACACGATCCCCTGTGCGCAGGAGGGCGGCGTTTGCCGGATGCCGCATCCGACGAACGCGTATTAAGGCGTGCCGGGCAAGACCAACGGCCGCCCGTTCCCGCAGGGCGGCGTCATCGCCTGCAACACCCAGACCTTCGGCGATCCCGCGCCCGGCCAACGCAAGAGCTGCTGGTATGCGCCGAAACTCGTCGACAACCGCCGCGGCAATTCCGGGGGATACGGCGGCTACGGCGCGGACGACCGCTCGGGCTACCGCGGGCGCGACCGCGACTACGACCGTCCGACGCGTCGATCGGAGGAATACGACGCGCCGCGCCGGCGCTATCGCGGCGAGCCGGACGACGACGAGTAGGGATCGCAACGCCGTCGGCGTTCCGCGATCGGCAGGAAAGTGCCGATCGCGGAACGCCAAGGTGCGCTGGAGCACCACGCCGCGGCAGTGTCGGGCGCAGGAAACATTCGTGCAATCCGCGGTGCTTAACCGTCGGTGCGATCGGTGACCTGACGACGGCGAGGCAGCACACATGACGACCGCGACCCGGCTCCTGCACCTTCCCGTCGTCCTCGTGGCCCTCGCCTTCGCCGCGACGCCCCTGGCGAGCCCCCTCCTCCTGGCGCTCGCCGCCTTCGCCGGCGGGCTGCTCCTGGCCTATCGCTGCCTGGCCGACCTGATGTCGGCGGAGCACGAGACCACGGTGGGCCAGACGGTATTTCGCCACTACCTCTGAGCGAGGAAGTCCGGACCGGGCTACGACACCGCGGTCAGCTTGTCGGCCATCGTCTGCGCCTTGTCCCGGCGCGACGAGAACGCCATCGTGAAGAACACGCGCTGCACGCCGAGCTCGGTCAGGCGCGCCTCGCACAGCTCGATCAGGCGGCAGATGTCGGCGAGCTCGCCCTCGATGTTGGTGCCGTTGGCGTGCATCTCGGCGTTCAGCCCGCTCGTCTCCAGGATCGCCTTGATCTCGCGGACGTAGGACGACACCGAGGGGCCGACGCCCATCGGCACGATGCACAGATCTGCAACAACCTTCATGAACTTGTCCTCGGTGGCGAACCTGGGGTTATGTCCGGCGGCATCGCCCGCTACATAGCGAGCCACAATCCGGAAAGCCGGCCCGGTGCCGTTCTGGCCGAACCGTGCCGCGTTTCCCAGCCCGACCCCGCCTTTGCGATGGAGATCTCCGTGACCGACACCAAGCGCCGCAGCACACTGGCGGCCGTCGCCGCGGTGGCGCTCGCCTGTCTCGCCGGAGGCGCCGAGGCGGCCCAATGCGGCAACTCGGCCGCCGGCTTCGAGGCCTGGAAGTCTCAGTTCGCCCAGGAGGCCCAGGGCCGCGCCAGCGCCGCGAGCCTCGCGGCGCTCCGCGAGACCAACTATTCCACGGCCACCATCTCGGCCGATCGCGGCCAGAAAAGCTTCAAGCTCTCGCTCGACCAGTTCCTGGCCAAACGCGGCGCGACCACGATCGTCTCCCGTGGGCGGGCGCTGAAGCGCCAGAACGCGGCCCTGTTCGCGCAGATCGAGCAGCGCTACGGCGTCCCCCCAGGGCCGCTCCTGGCGATCTGGGGCATGGAGACCGGGTTCGGCGCCGTGCGCGGCAACGTCAACACGCTGTCGGCGGTGGCGACGCTGGCCTACGATTGCCGCCGCTCGGCCTACTTCACCGACCAGCTCTATGCGGCGCTCACCCTCGTCGATCGCGGCATGCTCTCGTCCAGCACCCGCGGCGCGGCGCATGGCGAGGTCGGGCACACCCAGTTCCTGCCGAAGAACGTGCTGACCTACGGGACCGGCGACCTCAACAACGTCGGCGCGGCGCTCAGCTCCACCGCGAATTTCCTGAAGGGCCACGGCTGGCAGGCCGGGGCCGGCTACCAGCCCGGCGAGCCGAACTTCGCTGCGCTCCAGGGCTGGAACGCCGCCACGGTGTACCAGCGCGCGATCGCGCAGATGGGCCGGCAGATCGACGGCGAATAGGACCAGCGCCTGATCGCACCGCCGAAGCGATGAATCAGGGCCGAGAACCGCCACGATTCATCCTCGGTCAACCATAATCCCGCCCCGGAAAAGCCGGGCGGGCTGGGCCTTTTGCCCTCTCGGCCGATCGGGCCGGGAGGGTGCCGGTCCGACCGCACGCACGGACGCGTCCGGCGACAGCGGCTCGGGATCGACGGCATCCGTATCGAAACGGGCGCCGTCCTCATGGTTCGAGACCCCCTCGCAGAAGCCCCTTCCGCCCAAGAGCTGTTCCCGGCGCAACGCCATCGTTCGAACGCCGGCCTTCGGCGCCTCGCCCTGAGGGCGGCATCGGTCGCGGCGGTCGCCGCCCTGGTCTCCGGGAGCGTCGTCCTCGGCGGCCTGCCGCGCGGGCCGACAATCACCGAGGCGCTGGTCGCCTCGACGGATCCGGTAACGAGCGAAGCGGCGGAGGAGCCGGCTCCGACGCTCGGCGCGGAGGCCCGGCAGCGCTGGCGCGAAGCGCTGCTCGAAGCCTTCCCCGACTGGTCCGCCGGGCGGCCGCAGGCCCCGTCCGAGCAAACATCGCCCGAGCAGGCGTCCCCCACCCCGTTCGCGCAGCAGGAGCCGGCCCCGCAGGACCCGTCCCCAGCGACGCCCGGCCTTCCGGCGCAGACGGTGCCGCTGCCGGTGCCGCGCCCGCCCGAATTCCGGCGCCCGGCCGGCACCGAGACGACGCGCCGCGCCGACAGGCAGGCGTCGCGCCGCACCCGGACCGCGGCGATCCCGGCGCCCGCCCCCGACGACCGCAACTTCCTGGAAAAGTTCTTCGGGATCGAGCGCACGTCGACGCCGGCCATGGCCTACGCCGCCCTCGAGACGCCGTCGCCCGCGACCCTGCCGCGGCAGCGGATCGTGCCCCCGGCGAACCCCGACCCGGCGGCGGTCGCCGTCTACGACATCAGCGCGCGCATCGTGACGCTGCCCAACGGCACGAAGCTGGAAGCGCATTCCGGCCTCGGCGAGATCATGGACGACCCGCGCAACGCCCACGTGCGCATGCGGGGCGCGACGCCGCCCGGCACCTACGACCTCACCGAGCGGGAGGACCTGTTCCACGGCGTCCGCGCGATCCGCCTCACCCCCGTCAGCGGCAGCGGTGCGGTCTACGGCCGGGTCGGCCTCCTCGCCCACACCTACATGCTCGGGCCGACCGGCGCCTCGAACGGCTGCGTCTCGTTCAAGGACTACCAGGCGTTCCTGCAGGCCTACCTGCGGGGCGAGATCCAGCGCCTCGTCGTCGTGCCGGGCCGCGGCCAGGACGCACCGCCGAGCGTCGCGCAGCAGGCGCCGCCGAGCGCCACCCCGCCCGGCCCGGCCCGTTCGGCCCGCCTCGGCACCGACGCGTAAGCCGCCTTCTTACAGCGGCACGACCGGCCCCTTCTTCGCCGACAGGCCGTCGATCAGCTTCGGATCGATCCGGGTGTGCGCCTGGACGAGGGCGTGCGGCGTCAGCGCCATCCACTGGCGCAGCGACAGGTCGGCGTAGCGCGGGCTCTTGAACATCTCGAGGAAGGTCAGCGGCGTGTCGCCGGTGTTCTCGATGTAGTGGCCCATGGCGAACGGCACGTAGCCGACGTCGCCGGCCTGATAGTCGAAGGTGCGGGCCTTCGATTCCGAGCCGAACACCGTCATCCGCCCCTTGGCCGAGAGGTAGTACTGCCACGCGTCGCCGTTCGGGTTCCAGTGCAGCTCGCGCATCGCGCCGGGCTCCAGCTCGACGAGGACCGCCGCGATCGTCTCCGAGGCGGGGAAGTTCGACGTGTCGGTGATCCGCACCGTCCCGCCCTTCGTGCGGATCGGCTCCTGCGCCAGCATCCGATGGCTGAACGCTTTCGGGATCGGGCCGGCCCCGCCCATGCGGTCGCCGGCCAGCGGGCCCGGCTTCGGGCCGGGGAAGATGTAGAGTTCGCGCTCCGGGATGTTCGCGAAGGCGCTCTCGGGCAGGCCGAAGTTCTTGGCGAGCACGTCCTTCGGGGTGTGCGCGAGCCAGTCGGTGATCAGGAAGGTCGAATCCTCCGAGAAGCCGCCGTCGTCGAACGCCAGCAGGAATTCGCAGCCGTCGACGTCCGATTCGAGCGCCTGGATCGAGTGCGGGATGCCCGAGGGGGAGTACCAGAGGTCGCCCTCGCCGACGTCGTCGGCGAAGGTGCGGCCCTCCGCGTCGATCGCGGTGATCCGGGCCCGGCCCTTGATCATGTGGGACCACTCGGCCTCCTTGTGCCAATGCATCTCGCGTACCGCGTTGGCCTTGAGGCGCATGGTCACGCCGGCCATCGCCTTGGAGATCGGCAGTTCGCGCACGGTGGTCTGGCGCGCCCAGCCGCCCTCCTCCAACCGCATGTGGCTGTCGGCGAAGGACCATTTCAGGTTCGGCATGGTGCCGTGATCCGTCGTGGGCGGCGCGACCGTGTTGGGGTCTTCCGCCTCGCGCGCCGGGTTGCGCGGCCCGAGCACGTCGGCGCCCTTGCCGGCCCGCTCCAGCGACGGCCCCTCGGCGGCGCGGGCGCCTCCGACGGCGAGCGCGGTGCCGGCGGCGATCAGGGTGCGGCGTGAGATGTCGTTCATGCGGGCTGTCCTTGAAATCCGATGCGCTCGGCGGGGCAGGACAAGCCGAAGGCCCACGATCCGATCCCCGCCCGCCCGCATGGCTGCCGCGCGGAACCGGCGAACCTGTCCGAACCGTCATCTTTTCGCGATGCTCCGGTCATCCGGGCGGTTCCAGGATGCGGGCGACCGATCGGAGGAGGACAGCCGGATCGTGAACGTCCAGACCCATTCCGCCCCGTCCCGGTCCGCGCTATGGACCGAACCCATGCGGCTCCTGATCATCGAGGACGATCGCGAGGCGGTCTCCTACCTCGTCAAGGCGTTCCGGGAGGCCGGCCACGTCGCCGACCACGCGACCGACGGCCTCGACGGCTACGGCCTCGCCTGCGACGGCGCCTACGACGTGCTGATCGTCGATCGCATGCTGCCGAAGCTCGACGGGCTCTCGCTGATCCGGTCGCTGCGCGAGCAGGCGGTGACGACGCCGGTGCTGATCCTGTCCGCGCTCGGGCAGGTCGACGACCGGGTGAAGGGCCTGCGCGCCGGCGGCGACGACTACCTGCCCAAGCCCTACGCGTTCTCCGAGCTGCTCGCCCGCATCGAGGTGCTCGCCCGCCGCGGCGGCGCCTCGGGCGCGAGCGCCGAGGCCACCGCCTACCGCGTCGGCGACCTCGAGCTCGACAGGCTGTCCCATCGCGTGACCCGGGCCGGCCAGGACGTGGCGCTGCAGCCGCGCGAGTTCCGGCTGCTCGAATACCTGATGCGCCATGCCGGCCAGGTGGTGACCCGGACGATGCTGCTGGAGCACGTCTGGGACTACCACTTCGACCCGCAGACCAACGTCATCGACGTCCACGTCTCGCGCCTCAGGGCCAAGCTCGACAAGGGCTCCGCAACGCCGATGATCCACACGATCCGCGGCGCCGGCTACATCCTGCGCGCCGACGAGGCGCGGGCGTAGTGACGACGGCCGTCCCTTCGCCGTCGCGAATCCCAACCCCGTGACGCCGCACGCCTCGGCGCCGGACGGCCCCCTCACGCGCATCCAGAAACTGTTCCGGACGACGGCGTTCAAGCTGTCGATCGCCTACCTCGTCGTGTTCGCGGCCTGCGCCGGGGTCGCGCTCGGCACCATCGCCTGGAGCGCGCGGCGCGTGCTCGACGACCAGATCGTCTCGACGATCGACGCCGAGATCAACGGGCTCGCCGAGCAGTACAACGGCGGCGGGCTGCGCCGGCTGATCGGGGCTGTCGAGCGGCGCGCGGCCGAGCCGGGCGCTTCGCTCTACCTCGTGACCACGGCCAACGGCGACCACGTGGTCGGCAACGTCGGCGACCTGCCCGCGAGCGTGCTGGCGACGCCGGGACAGGCCGAGACCACCTACGGCCGCAGCCGCGAGACGCAGGGCCGCGAGACCCACCGGGCGATCGTGCGGATCTTCACCCTGCCGGGGGGCTTTCGCCTGCTCGTCGGGCGCGACGTGGAGGAGCGCGACCGCCTGCGCGGGGTCATCGCCAGCACCCTCGGCACCTCGCTCGCCGTCGTGGTCCTGCTCGGGGTGATCGGCGGGTGGGTGGTCGCCAGCCGCGTGCTGAAGCGGGTCGACGCCATGACCGAGACCGCCGGCACCATCATGGCGGGGGATCTCGGCCGGCGCCTGCCGGTAGCGGGCAACGGCGACGAGCTCGATCGCCTCGCCCAGAACCTCAACCTGATGCTGGAGCGGATCGGCGAGCTGATGCGCGGCCTGCGCGAGGTCTCCGACAACATCGCCCACGACCTCAAGACGCCGCTGACCCGGCTGCGCAACCGCGCCGACGAGGCGCTCCGCGGCGAACGCTCGCCGGACGCCCTGCGCGCCGCGCTCGACGGCGTGATCGAGGACAGCGACGGTCTGATCCGGGTCTTCAACGCCTTGCTGATGATCGCGCGCCTGGAGGCCGGCAACGTCCGCGAGATGATGGCGCCCGTCGACCTCGGGCCGGTGGTGCGGGCGATCGGCGAACTCTACGAGGCGCTGGCCGAGGAGCGCGGCCTGCACCTCACCGTCTCGGCGCCGGACGGCCTGATCATCGACGGCAACCGCGAGCTCGCGGGGCAGGCGCTCGCCAACCTCGTCGACAACGCCATCAAGTACGGCGCGGGAACCGCTTCCGGCGGCGACGGCACGATCGCGGTGGCGGCCGAGCGGGCCGGCTCCGAGATCGTCGTCACGGTGGCCGACTGCGGACCCGGCATCCCGGAGGCCGAGCGCGGACGCGTCCTCGACCGCTTCGTGCGCCTGGAGGACGCCCGCTCGGCGCCCGGCTTCGGACTGGGCCTGAGCCTCGTCGCCGCGGTCGTCCGGCTACACCAGGGCCGCCTGACCCTGGCCGACAACGCACCGGGCCTACGCGTCGCGATCGCCCTGCCGGCGGCGGAGACTTCCGCCTGAACGGTCTGATCCGGCGGCGACCAGGGCTTCATCGCGACGCCGATATTACCCTCGACTCAGCCGACGAAATCGGCCTTCCTTTCGTAGCGATCGATCGCGAACGCGTTCTGACGAACCTTTTCAGCGTTCGACGACCGCCTGCCGAGCCTGGCCCGCAGGGCGCCGTGCGGCAGCGCCAGCCGTTCAGTGCGCCTCCGGCGCCTCGTCGGCCTCGACGTCCGCGTCGTCGGCCGGTGCGGCGTCCTCGTCACCGTCCTCATCACCGTCCTCGGCATCGGATTCGGGATCGGCCTCGGACGGCGCGGCTTTGGCGATGCTGATGAAGTCGCCCCGGCGGATGGCCTCGCCGCTGGAGGCCATGGCGCTGAGGTAGGCGTTCAGCGTGGCCGGCGCGACGTCGGGCAGGCGCTGGGCCACCTGTGCGGTGGAAAGCCCCTGCGGGCCGGCGCTTTCGAGCAGCGCCCGCAGGCGGCCCTTGGCGGAGTTCGCCCGGGGCCCGCGCGGGCCGCGGGTCGAGGGCTGTCCGCTCGAGGCGGCGCGGTCGGCGTTTCTGCGGGCCGGGCCGTCGGCGACGGAGACGGCGTCCAGGGGCGTGTTCTCGACGATCGAGCGCAGAGCGCCCTCGGCCATCTGCAGCTTCGCCAGCTCGGTGCCGATCCGCTCGTATTCGGCCTGAAGGAGATCGCGGCGCTGGCTGATCTCCGCAAGTGCCTTCGTGATGGTGTGATCTTCCGCCATGACCGCCTCTACTCTCGAACGACGGCCATAACCCATAGCCGTCTTGACCGGTCAAGACCTTCATCTGCACCGGACACGATCGGCCTGGAAAACCTTCCGCACCGATGCCCCCGCACTGGCCTGAAGACGTGGAGCGGGTAAGACATGCATCGGATCCGGCATCCGGGCTTCTGTGCCCGGTCCGTCCACGGGGACAGGCGATGGACACCCTTCGATGAGCGAAGCCCGACCCGCCGGCCCCCGCCTCTCGGTCGAGGAGGCGGTCGCGCGTTTCGCGGGCGGCGCCGCGATCCTTGGGGTGATCGGCTTAGGGTATGTCGGCCTGCCGCTCTGCCTCGCGGCCGCAGGGGCCGGGTTCGACGTGGTCGGGTTCGACATCGATGCCGACAAGCCGACGACGTTGATGCGCGGCGAGACCTACCTCGAGCACATCCCGGCCGACGCGGTGGCGGCGGCTGTGAGGTCCGGCCGCTTCCGCGCCACCGCCGACTTCGACGGCTTGGCGGCGGTGGACGCCATCCTGATCTGCGTACCGACCCCGCTGACCCTGCAGCGCGAACCGGACCTGTCTTTCATCCGCACGACCACCCAGGAGATCGCCAGGCGGCTGCGGCCGGGGCAGCTCGTCGTGCTCGAATCCACGACCTGGCCGGGTACCACCGACCAAGTCGTGCGACCCCTGCTCGAAGCGCTCACCGGCCATCGCAGCGGAACGGATTTCTACCTCGCCTTCTCGCCGGAGCGCGAGGACCCCGGCAACGCCTCCTTCAGCACCGCGACGATCCCGAAGATCGTCGGCGGCGACGGGCCGGACGCGGCGCGGCTCGCCGAGGCGCTCTACGCGCGCTTCGTCGCCCGGACGGTGATGGTGTCGTCCACCGCGACGGCGGAGGCGACGAAGCTGACGGAGAACATCTTCCGCGCCGTCAACATCGCACTGGTCAACGAGCTGAAGGTGATCTTCGACGCGATGGGCATCGACGTCTGGGAGGTGATCGAGGCGGCCAAGACAAAACCCTTCGGCTTCACGCCGTTCTATCCCGGACCCGGCCTCGGCGGGCACTGCATCCCGATCGATCCGTTCTACCTGACGTGGAAGGCGCGCGAGTTCGGCATCGCGACCCGGTTCATCGAGCTCGCCGGCGAGATCAACCAGCAGATGCCGGGCTTCGTGCTCGACAAGCTCGTCCGCGCCCTCGACGCCCATGCCGGCCGCGGCCTGTCCGGCAGCCGCATCCTGATCGTGGGCTTGGCCTACAAGAAGAACATCTCCGACATCCGCGAGAGCCCCGCGCTCAAGCTCTGGACGATGCTGCAGGCCCGCGGCGCGCAGGTCGACTACCACGACCCCTTCGTGCCGGCGGTTCCGACCACCCGCGCCTACAAGGCCTTGAAGGGCGCGACCTCCACGGCGCTCACGGCCGAGACGCTGTCGGCGTTCCACGCCGTCCTCATCGTCACCGACCACGACGCGATCGATTACGCGGCGATCTGCGACAGCGGCGTGATCGTCGTCGATTGCCGCAACGCGCTTCGCAGCCGGGGCCTGACGGGGGCGAACGTCGTTCCGGCGTGATGGAAGCTTACTTTGCGCTCGCCCGTCGCGAGCAACGCTGTTGTCCGACCTCGACGCCTGCGAAGGGATCGGCCCTGTATTCGTTCCACGCCGTCATCCCGGGGCTGCGCAGCAGAGCCCGGGATCGAGAGCCGCCGACGAAGCAGACTGGAACACGACCTGCGGTTCTGGATCCCGGGCTCGCCTCCGGCGCCCCGGGATGACGGGGAGGATTTGAACGCCGGTTTTTCCAGAACCGAGTATCCGATTACCTTCGCGGGCGGCGGAGACCATCTGATCTTGGTCTCGACCCGAGCGGTTAAGAAAGATACGCCTTCAGGTTCCGGCGGATGCGCTCGAGTGGCACCTCGGCGGGATCGGGAAGAGTGAACGTCCGCCCGGTGATGGTCTCGAAGGCGTTGATGTAGACGGCCGCCGTCTCCAGCACGATCTCGGCCGGGATCTCGGGGATCGGATCGGTGTAGGGGTCGCAGCGCGCGACCACCCAGTTGCGGACGAAGTCCTTGTCGAAGCTCTCCGGGGCGGCGCCGGCGGCGAAGCGCTCGGGGTAGGTCTTGGCGAACCAGTAGCGGCTGCTGTCGGGCGTGTGGATCTCGTCGGCGAGCACGATGCGGCCGTCGGAATCGGTGCCGAACTCGTACTTGGTGTCGGCCAGGATCAACCCGCGCTGCGCTGAAAGCTGCTGGCCGCGGGCGAACAGCGCGAGCGCCGTCTCCGACACGGTGCGCCACTGCTCGGCCGTCAGCAACCCCTGGTCGAGGATCGCGTCGGCGGTCAGCGGCGCGTCGTGGGCGCCGTCGGCGGCCTTGGTGGTCGGCGTGATGATCGCCTGCGGGAGCCGCTCGTTCGGGCGCATCCCGTCCGGCAGGGTGTGGCCGTACATCGCGCGCGCGCCGGCCTTGTACTGGGTCAGGATCGAGGTCGCGGTGCTGCCCGCGAGGTAGCCGCGCACAACGATCTCCACCGGCAGGATGTCGAGGCGACGCCCCACGAGCACGTTCGGGTCCGGGTAGGCGAGGACGTGATTGGCGCAGAGGTCGGCGGTGGCCTCGAACCAGTAGCGCGCGGTCTGCGTCAGCACCTGCCCCTTGAAGGGGATCGCGGCGAGCGCCCGGTCGAAGGCGCTGATCCGGTCGCTGCTGATCAGGATGCGGCGCCCGTCCGGCAGGTCGTAGTTGTCGCGCACCTTGCCGCGGTAATGGTTCGGCCATTCCGGCAGCGTCGCGTCCTGGAGGACCTGGTGGGCGTGCGGGGCGAGGGAAGCCTTGTCCAAACCGGGATGCTCCATCAGGCGGCCGATCAGGATGGCGGTGTGGACCAGCGCGCGCGGCGTGACCAGCCCCCGGCATCTGCCTTATTCAACCCGCCCTTGCACGATCGCGCCGCCCATGGGACCGGTCGGCCTCGCGCGCGGCGTCGGCGCCCCGTCCCCGACGCGCCCGAACGGAGGCGATCCCGGACGTGCCCCACACCCACCGACCGCCGCGCATCTTCGACACCGTGGAGGGGCGCCGCCTCGCCGAGACCCGCGCCGACCCGGCCTGGCGCCTGTGGGGGCCGTATCTCAGCGACCGGCAATGGGGCACGGTACGCGAGGATTACAGCGCCGACGGCGAGGCCTGGAACTACCTGCCCCACGACCACGCCCGCTCGCGCGCCTACCGCTGGGGCGAGGACGGCATCGGGGGCTTTGCCGACAAGGACCTCAACTGGTGCCTGTCGCTCGCCCTGTGGAACGGCCGCGACCCGATCCTCAAGGAACGCCTGTTCGGCCTGACCAACGCACAAGGCAACCACGGCGAGGACGTCAAGGAACTGTACTATTACCTCGACGGCGTGCCGACGCATGCGTACATGCGGATGCTGTACAAGTATCCGCACGGAGAATTCCCGTATTCGCGCCTGACCGAGGAGAACGCCCGCCGCGGCCTCGACAACCGCGAGTTCGAACTCGTCGACACCGGTCTGTTCGACGAGGGCCGCTACTGCGACGTCACCATCGAATACGCCAAGGCCGGCCCGCACGACGTGCTGATGCGCGTCACCGCGATGAACCGCGGGCCTGACGCGGCGACGCTGACGCTGCTGCCGCAGCTCTACGCCCGCAACACCTGGTCGTGGGCGAACGGTCCGCGTCCCGACCTGCGGCTCGCCGCCGACGGCACCGTGCTCGCCATCCACCACGCGATGCCGCCGATGCGGCTCCACGCCGACGGCGCGCCGGAATGGCTGTTCTGCGAGAACGAGACCAACGCCCACCGCCTGTTCGGCGCTCTGAGGGCCGGCTATTCGAAGGACGCGATCGGCCGCCACGTGGTCGAAGGCGAAGCGGATGCGGTCAACCCCGACCGGTCCGGCACGAAATGCGCCGGCCGTCACCGCCTCGTCGTCCCGCCGGGCGGCGCGCAGAGCCTGCGCTTGCGTTTCCGCGCCGCCGACGCGCCGGGCGACGCCTTCGCCGACTTCGACGCGGTGTTCGCCGCCCGCATCACTGAAGCCGACGACTTCTACGCCGCGCTGCAAGCCGACGTCGCGGATGCCGACAGGCGCGCGGTGCAGCGCCAGGCCTTGGCCGGCATGCTGTGGTCGAAGCAGCTCTACCATTACGACGTGCGCGAATGGCTCGACGGCGATCCGGCCCAGCCGGCCCCGCCCGAAGCGCGCAAGGCCGGGCGCAACGCCGACTGGCGGCACGTGCGGGCGCACGACATCGTCTCGATGCCCGACGCCTGGGAATACCCCTGGTTCGCCTCCTGGGATCTCGCGCTCCAGAGCCTCGTCTTCGCGACGATCGACCCGGACTTCGCCAAGGGCCAGATCCTGCTCCTCCTCGACGAGGCCTACGGGCACCCCAACGCAGAGCTGCCGGCCTACGAGTGGAACTTCTCCGACGCCAACCCGCCGCTCCACGCCTTCGCCGCCTGGCGGGTGTTCTCCCTCGACCGGGCGCTGACCGGACGGGCGGACCACGACTTCCTGCTCAGGGTGTTCAACAGGCTGTCGATGAACTTCACCTGGTGGGTGAACCGCAAGGACGCGTCCGGGCGCAACCTGTTCCAGGGCGGCTTCCTCGGCCTCGACAACATCGGCCTGTTCGATCGCTCGAAGCCGATCGCGGGCGGGGCGCTGACGCAGTCGGACGCCACCGCCTGGATGGCGATGAACGCCCTCGAGCTGATGCGGATCGCGGTCGAGCTCGCCCTGCGCGACCCCGCCTACGAGGACATGGCCCAAAAATTCTTCGAGCACTTCCTGCTCATCGCCGACGCCGCCGCGCGCAAGGGCGGGCTCTGGGACGAGGCCGACCAGTTCTTCTACGACGTGATCGAGACGCCCGGCGGCGAACGCATCCCGATCCGCGCCCGCACCCTCGTCGGGTTGATCCCGATCTGCGCGGTGGCGGTTTTGCGCGAGGACGACCTCGTTCAGCTCCCCGGCCTGCAGAAGCGCCTGCGCTTCTTCCTGGAGAACCGGCCCGACCTCGCCGCCCTGGTCTCGCGCTGGCAGGAGCCGGGCGAAGGCGGCACGGCGCTCCTGTCGCTGCTGCGCGGGCATCGCCTCAAGGCGCTGCTGCGGCGGATGCTCGACGCGGACGAGTTCCTGTCGCCGCACGGCATCCGCGGCGTGTCCAAGGTCTACGAGCGCCAGCCGTTCCACTTCGCCTGGGACGGCGCCGACCTCACCCTGCCCTACGAACCGGGCGAGTCGCGGACCCGGCTGTTCGGCGGGAACTCGAACTGGCGCGGCCCGATCTGGCTGCCGATCAACTACCTGCTGATCGACGGCCTGCGTCGGTTCCACCGCTATTACGGGCCGGAGTTCCGGGTCGAGGCCCCGACCGGCTCAGGCACCTTCCTCTCGTTGCAGGAGATCGCCGACATGCTGGCCGACCGCATGATCGGGCTTTCGACCCGCGGATCGGACGGGACGCGCCCGTTCCAGGCGACGAGCCGGCTGGAGCAGGAGGACCCGCACTTCCGCGACCACGTGCTCTGCTACGAATACTACCACGGCGACACCGGCCGGGGGCTGGGCGCCTCGCACCAGACCGGCTGGTCGGGCCTCGTCGCGCTGCTGATCCAGCAAAGCGCGCTCGGGCCGCTCCACGCGCTGTCGCCCGCCGAAGCGCCGTGACTATTGCGTCAGCCGCAAGGTGCCGATGCTCGCCGCGATCTGGTTGAAGGCCCCGATCAGGCTCGACGAATCGTTGGCGACGAACGATTGGGATGCCGTCGTCGCGCAGTCGCTCAACAACTTCAGGCCCTGCGTGTCGATGGGATCCGACGGGATGCTGAAGCCGATCGTGTAGATCGAAATTCCCGTGGCTTTCGCGTTCTTGCACGCCAGCGCGGTCAACGCGTCGACGGCGTCGCGGGCGCTGTCGGCATCGTTCACGGTCGGCGTGCCGGGGACGAGCCTCGATGTCGGGCCGGTGCCGTCGACGTTCTTGAGGTAGCCTGCGGCGAAATAGAGCGAGCCGTTGGAGGAGGACCCGTTCGTCGCCCAACTGTTGGCCCCGTCCGTCATCAGGATGATGATCTTGTTGACGGTGTTCGACGAGTACGCGGCCCCGTCCGCGAAGACGCTGATCGGAGACAGCGTACGCCACCCCCACATCATGCCCTCGTGGATGTTCGTCGATCCGAGGGCGGCCATGCCGTTGATCGTCGTCTTCAGCACGGACGTGTCGCTGGTCAGGCGTTGGAGCGGCTGCGTGGTACAGCCGAAGTTCGGCCCGTTCGGCACCTTCGTCGAGGAATTGGAATTCGTCGGCGAAGCGTTCTTCGGGTTGACGTACTTGCACGCCCGACCTTCCGCGTCGAAGAACGACGCATTGGACTGGCTCTGACAGGACGCGTTGTACGTCGAGTCGTCGATGTAGCTGTTATAGCTCCGGCTACTATTGTAGTCGCGATAGCCGGTGCCGCCATTGCCCGGCTCGTCGGGCGCGAACATAGGGACGTAGTATGAGTCAGCGTTCGAACTCGACGGCGTACCATCCTGCACGTTCAGCGGATACGGCAACGTCTCCAGGCACCCGCCCCAACCCCAACCGGAATAGGCGGCCTGCAACTTGGTGAAGATATCGAAACGGTTGGTGAAGCCGGACCCGGACGGCGAGAGCACGTTGTCCCAGTGGTAGGAGGATTTGGCGTTCTGGTCGATCCAGGTCGCGTAGCGGTAGGTCGTGGGGTTCAAGGCGACCGACGCCGCGAACGGCACGATCGCGATCTTGGTGCCGGTGGCGAAGGCGGCGTTGGTGTAGACGTAGTTGACGAAGTTGGTCGCCGCCGTCTGCACCGCCTGGAGCTTGCTCTGGCCGCCGCTCGATTCGAGCATCGAGCCGGTGTTGTCGAGCACCAGCGCGATCTCGAAGGTCTTCGGGATTGGCGTGGCGCAGCGCGCCGATCCGCCAGGGCGCGGTGCCGTCACGCCCGTGATGCGGCCGAAGAAGACCGGTGAGACGATGTGGGTCGTCAAGGTGATCTGGCGCGGGTTCGCCGTCACCGTCAGCGGATCGACCGTGAGGCCGGTCGCGCCCATGTAGCCGGTCATCATGGTGGACGCCTGCGTCTGGAGCACCGCGTTCGTCGTCGCCATCGGCGTCTGGCAGAGGGCGAGCGCGCTGGCGTCGGTCGCCGCCTGGAGCTTGGTCTCGAGGTAGGTGGCGAAGCCGTAATCGATCGCCGCGCCGGTGAATCCGAGGAGCGGGAGGGCCATCAGCCCGAACAGCAGGGCGACGTTGCCGTCGCGCGCCCGCGCGAAGCGGCCGGCTTGTCCACGCAGCGACGCCTTGCGGCCTGCCGGGGTCGGGATCACGGGCATGCGGCGCCTCCGGGCATCCAGACCTCGGTGTAGGTCGACTTGGCGGGTTGGCCGCCGCGCGCCGGCCAGGGGATGCTGGACTTCAGCGTGATCGCGGTGCTGGCGCCCTTCACGAGCTTGACCAACGAGGCACCGAGCATCGGCGTGTACGGCATGCTCACCTCGGTGAGGACGTAGCGGACCCCGGTGGTGCGGAACCCGACGGGCACGGTCAGGTCGGAGGCCGCGCCGGTGGCGCGCGCCGAGGCGTTGGCGTTGGCGGTGCTGGAACAGACCCGCGGGACCAGGTTGAGGTTGGTGAGATCGACGGCCATCGCGCTGACCACGATCTTCACGCGGCTGGCGTCGAACGGTTTCAGCACCAGCGTGGAGGTGGCGAGGATGTCGCCCATCAGCGACGCGTCGATCGGGTTCTGAGCGTCTCCCTGCGCCGTCAGGTCGGACACCGTCCGGGCGAGCAGGACGACCTTGCGCCAGTTGTCGATCGCATGCGCGTATTCCGACAAGCCCGCCCAGATCGTCAGCAGCACGGGCAGGATCAGCGCGAACTCGATCGCGGAGACGCCGCCGCGGGCGCGTACGAAGCTGCGGAGGCACGAAAGTCCGGTCCTCAACATCCGGTCGAGGCCGTGGTCTGGTACGGCTCGGTGCGGAACACCGCCGTCGATTGCAGGAGGTGAGTCCCGTCCGCGAAACTCTTCTGGGCGAGGTTCAGCAGGCTGAAGAACACTGGGATCTTCACCGCCGCGGTGACGACGACGATCGCCCCGGGCTTCGCGCAGGCGTAGTTCGTGCCGAAGCCGCTGTTCCAGGTCCGCGAGGTGGCGTTCATCGGCGTCGCGCCGGCCCCGGCCGAAAAGGACGACGCGACCGACACGTCGATCTTCACGCTGGAACAGTCGAACAGCGTCATCGTCCGGTTCGCACCGGTGCCGCACATCGCGTCGTTGAGCTTCTGCAGCAGGATCGCCGGGCTGCTCGTGGCGGCGTTGGCGATCTGGAACTGCCCGGTGAACAGGCTGCGCACCGCGTTCTGAACGGTGCGGTCGAAGTTCTGCCCGGCCCAGATCACGAAAGCGATCTGGACGATCGCGCCGACCAGCGCGAGGAACGGAAGCGCCACCAGGGCGAACTCGAGCGCCGCGGCGCCCTCTGTGGCGGCGGCGAACGAACGCAAGCGCGGCGGGCGAATGGGACGGGTGAAGCGTCGCGGCATGTCACCGGGGGCGGCTAGAATACATCATCCAGACGCTTGCCAGCCAGATCTAAACCAAACGCAAATGTGCAGACTCAACCCTAGATAACATCTTCTGGCATCAGATTGCCAGTGACACACCCCCCGGTTGCAGACTCAGGTGATAGGCTTAGGACAAAAGGACTGATTTTGCAGAAGAGCATTTGGATCTAGCCGAAACACCGGCCGATCGCGGAAATTAGACTTCTCCGGGTCTAGGCGGATCAGGTGACGATCTCGCCAAAGCTCATGAAAATGGCCCCGGATGGGACATCCGAGGCCGTCAAATTTTCGAGATCGGATCGTTCGCGAAGCCCGAGGCGACCGCGCCCGGGCCCTAGAACGGGATGTCGTCGTCGAGGTCGTAGTTGCCCCGCGAGCCGCCACCACCGCCGCCGCCGGACGGCGCCGGGGGCTGACGACGCTCGCTGCCGCCCTGGGCACGGCCGCCGCCGTATTCGCCACCGCCACCGCCACCGCCGCCGCGGCTGACCTGGCCGCCGCCCTCGTCGTCGGCACCCATCTCGCCGCCGCCGCCGCCGCGGCCGTCGAGGATCGTCATCTCACCGCGGAAGCGCTGCAGCACCACCTCGGTGGTGTACTTCTCGACCCCGGAATTGTCGGTCCACTTCCGGGTCTGGAGCTGGCCCTCGATGTAGACCTTCGAGCCCTTGCGCAGGTATTGCTCGGCCACGCGGGCGAGGTTCTCGTTGTAGATCACGACCGAGTGCCACTCGGTCTTCTCCTTGCGCTCGCCCGACGCCTTGTCCTTCCACGACTCGGAGGTCGCGAGGCGCAGGTTGACCACCGGGTCGCCGGAGCCGAGGCGGCGCGTCTCGGGATCGCGCCCGAGGTTGCCCACCAGAATGACCTTGTTGACGCTGCCCGCCATCGCTCTCTCCTTCGCCGTCGGATCTCACAGGGTCCGGTCTCACCGAGCCCGCGTGCGCCCTTCATGGGCCTCGGACCGGCCCCCGGCAACCGCTTGAGGGGCGCTTGTCCCCATCGTGCACACGCGCCGCCGGCACGATCATGTTCTATCTTTGTTCCCAACCGGCGGCAACTCGGCGCCGCGCGGACACGGCGCCGGATGCAAGCCTTCGCGCTCAGGCGACGTGGACGACGAGCTTGCCGAAGTTGCGGCCCTTGAGCAGGCCGATGAACGCCTCCGGGGCGTTCTCCAGCCCCTCGACGACGTCCTCGCGATACGTCACCGACCCGTCCGCGATCCAGCCGCCGACCTCGCGCTCGAACGCGTCGATGTGGCTGGCGAAGTCCCAGACGATGAAGCCCTGCATCCGCAGGCGCTTGGTCAACACCGCGCGCATCAGGAGCGGCGAGCGGTCGGGACCGGGCGGCAGCTCCGTGGCGTTGTAGGCGGCGACGAGCCCGCAGACCGGCATGCGCGAGAAGTCGTTGAGCAGCGGCAGCACCGCATCGAACACCGCGCCGCCGACGTTCTCGAAGTAGACGTCGATGCCGTTCGGGCAGGCGGCGGCCAGCGCGCCGGGTAGGTCGTCGGAGCGGTGATCGACCGCGGCGTCGAAGCCGAGCTCGCGAGTGAGGTAGGCGCACTTCTCGGGGCCGCCGGCGATGCCGACCGCGCGTGCGCCCTTGATCCGGGCGATCTGCCCGACGAGGGAGCCCACCGGCCCGGCGGCGGCAGCGACGACGACGGTCTCGTTGGGCTTCGGCTCGCCGATGTTGAGGAGGCCGGTATAGGCGGTCATGCCGGGCATACCGAGGACGCCGAGCGCCGTCGTCGGCGGCGCCACCGCGGGGTCGACCTTGCGCAGGCCCTTGCCGTCGGACACCGAATAGTCCTGCCAGCCGCCGAAGGCCTGGACCAGGGTTCCGACGGGGAAGTCCGGGTGCTCGGAGCGCATCACCTCGCTCACCGTCCCGCCGGTCATCGGCTCGCCGATGCCGACCGGCGCGGCGTAGGATTTCGCTGCGCTCATCCGGCCGCGCATGTAGGGGTCGAGAGAGAGCCAGCGCGTGCGCAGCAGGATCTCGCCGTCGCGCGGGGTCGGGACGACGGCCTCCTCGAGGCGGAAGTTCTGCAGGGTCGGCTCGCCGTGCGGGCGCGCGGCGAGGACGATGCGGCGGTTCTTGGCGGCCATGCCGTGTCTCCTTGGGATGGAGGGATCGAGGCTCGTTCGAACGCTCATGTCGCAGCCGTGGCCGCCGATGTCACCGGCTGGCCTGATCCGCGTTTCCCGTTCGAACCATCCCGTTTAGGGGAATAAGGACCATCATGCGCGTCGGATCCGGTGTCGCCCTCGCCATCGCGTTCGCAGCCTTCGCCGGACCCGGCGCGGCGGCCCAGGACCCGCTCGCGCGCTATCGCCAGGTCTCGCGGGTGCTCGTCCTGTCGGCGCCGGATGCGGGAGACCGCCGGCTCGTCGCGCAGCGCGCGACGATCGCCGCGGCGCGCGCAGGTCTCAGCGAGCGGGACCTCGTCGTGGTCGAGGCGGTCGGCGGAGGCGGCGACGCAGAAGCGATCCGGCGGCGGCTAGGCCTGCCGGCCGACGCGTTTCGCGCGGTGCTCGTCGGCAAGGACGGGGGCGTGAAAATCACCGAGCCCGAACCGATCGCGCCGCAGCGCCTGTTCTCGACCATCGACGCCATGCCGATGCGGAGGGACGAGATGCGGCGGCAACGCTGAGCGGAAAATGAAAAAGGGCTGCCCGCAGGCAGCCCCCTTCTTCGTCACGATCGGACGCGCCGCTCAGTAGCAGCGCTCGATCAGCACGCGGCGGTAACCGTAAGGCGTCCAGCGCACCCGCGGGACGGTCACGCACTCGCCGCCGTAGCCGTAGCCGCCGTAGGCCGCCGGGGCGTAGCCATAGCCGTAACCCGGGTAGCCGTAGCCGCCATACCCGCCGTAGAGACCGCCGGCCGCCAGGCCGACGCCGACGCCGAGCCCAAGCCCGCCGAGCCCGTACCCGAGACCACGGCCGTAGCCGTAGCCACGATACCCGCCGTAACCGCCGCGGTAGCCACCGAACCCACCGCGGTAGCCGCCGAAGCCGCCCCGGTACCCACCGAAGCCCGCACCACGGAACCCACCACCGAAGCCGCCGCCCCGGAAGCCGCCGAAGCCGCCCCCGTGGAAACCACCGCCATGGAACCCACCGCCGAACCCGCGCGCTTCGGCCGAGGCCGGAAGGTAGGCGAGAGCCCCGACCATCAGCGTCGAGGCAAGAAGAAGACGCTTCATCTCATCAGCTCCAGAAGAGTCGTGTCCTTGACCCCCGTCACATCGAGAACGCCCAGCCGCCGACTTCGGTTCACGCTGCGACATCGGCGATCGACGCCCGGGCTTCGGGGTCCGGGCCGCTTGAAAACCGTCGCATTCTGAGGTGAGGAGGCGTGCGGCGGCCCCTTCAAGGGCTCGCGCGCGGTCAGGACCTCACGATGATGTTACGCCTTACCAAAGCTGCGGTCCTCGCGCTGATCGCAGTCTCGGCCGGCGGCGCCCACGCGGAGACGGCGCCGAATGAGACGTGCCGCCCTGTCCAGGCGCAGGGCGACAGCTTCACCGTATGCACCGTCGACCTCCGCCGCCAGCGGGTGCGCCTGTTCTGGCTCGGCGCGGACGGGTTGCCGTATTCCTCGCTCTCGACGCTTGCCGAGAAGCAGGGTCCGCGCCTCAGCTTCGCGATGAACGCCGGCATGTACGACAAGGGTCAGGCGCCGGTCGGGCTCTACGTCGAGGACGGGCGGGAAATGAAGGGCGTCTCGACCGCGAACGGGCCGGGCAACTTCCACCTCAAGCCCAACGGTGTGTTCTACGTGAAGGGCGAGCGCGCAGGCGTGCTCGACACCGGCCATTACCTCAAGGCCCGCATGAAGCCCGACTTCGCGACGCAATCCGGCCCGATGCTGGTGATCGACGGCCAGATCCATCCCAAGATCTCCGCCGACGGGCCGAGCCTGAAGATCCGCAACGGCGTGGGCGTCCGCGACGACGGACGGGTGGCGGTGTTCGCGATCTCGGAGCACCCCGTCACCTTCGGCGCCTTCGCCCGGTTGTTCCGGGACGACCTCGGCTGCCGCAACGCCCTGTTCCTCGACGGCAGCGTGTCGAGCCTCTACGCGCCTGCGCTGAAGCGCAACGACCTCAGCCGCCCGCTCGGGCCGATGGTCGGGGCCGTGCCGCGCTAAGAGGCGTCTGCCCCCGGCGGGTCGCATCCATGCGCAGGCCGTGCTCGGGACGCAGCGTCACCCGGTGCAGCGGCGTCATCGGCGGATGGTCGTCCGGCATCCGGAACCGGACCGCGCGGACGACGTGGGCTAGCACGATCACCGCCTCCTGCACCGAGAAGCTCTGGCCGATGCAGACGCGCGGGCCGGCCCCGAACGGCAGGTAGGCGAAGCGCGGGATCGCGTCGCGGTTCGCCCCGAGGAACCGCTCCGGCACGAAGGCGTCCGGGTCGTCCCACAGGGTGCGGTGCCGATGCAGCACGTAGGGCGCCACAAGCACCATCGACCCGCGCGGCACCTTGATGCGGCCGAGGCGGTCGTCGCGGATCGCTTGGCGGCTGAGAAACGGCACCGGCGGGAACAGCCGCATCGCCTCTTCCATCACCGCCTTGGCGAAGGGCAGCGTGTCGAGGGCGAAATCGCCCTCGCCCGCCGCGTCGACCTCCGCCTCCAGCCGCTCCCGCGCCGCGTCGTCCTTCGCCAGGCAGTACAGCGCCCAGGTCAGGGCGTTCGCCGTGGTCTCGTGGCCGGCGGCGATGAAGGTGATGATGTTGGCCTGCACCTCCAGGTCGGTGAGGCCCTTGCCGGTCTCCGGGTCCTGAGCCGCGAGCAGCAGCGTCATCAGGTCCTGCGGCGCGCCGCCGGCGGCGACCTGGGCCTTGCGCCTTGCGATCAGCGCCTCGACCACCTCGGCGAAGTAGCGCCCGGCCGGCCGCGCCCGCAGCCGGCCGAGCCGCGGCACGAAGTCGGGCACGCCGAACACGTCGAGGGGATCGATCGGCCCGACCGCCTCGAGGAAGCGCGTGATCGCGCGCCCGAGGGCGTCGGGATCGCCGGGCAGGCCTTGCGTGAAGATCGTCCGCTCCAGCACGTCGAGGGTGACGCGGGTCATCTCCAGCGCGACGTCGACCCGGGTGCCGTCCCGCCGGGCCAGGCGCCGCGCGAGCTTGGCGCCGGACGCGTTCATCGCATCCGAGAAGCCCTGCACCGTGCGGGCCGAGAAGATCGGCGCCAGCGTCCGCCGCTGCAACTTCCATGCGTCGCCCTCGGCGCTGAGCAGGCCGTTGCCGAGACCGGGGGCGAGCACGCGGCGCTGCAGGTCGTCCTTGCGGTAGTTGCCGACGTTCTCAACCAGCAGGTAGCGGATCAGGGCCGGGTCGCTGACCACGGTGATGCGGCCCATGGCGCCGTCGCCGGCCACCACGGGCGCGGTGAAGTGATCCTCCATCCAGGTGGTGATCGGGTTCTGCCGCGCCGCCTTGAGGAACGCGAACAGGCCCATCGCCGTGCGGCGCGGCGCCGGCACGGGCGGCCGGAAGCGGGCCACCGCCGACGCCGGCGTGTCGATCGCGATCGTCGCCGTCATCGACGCCATCCTTGTTCGCCGGGCGGGGAACAGCCCGCCGCGTTTGTCGAGGCGCGGCCGGAAAAGCACCTTCGCGATTTGCCGCCGCCTGTCGTAGGTAGGCTTCGCATTGCACCAAACGTAGGGGCCACGATGTCGCCGCAGCAGACCGAGACCGAGACTCGGACCGCCACCCGCACGGAATCCGACACCTTCGGGCCGATCGAGGTCCCGGCGCACCGGTATTGGGGCGCGCAGACCCAGCGCTCGATCCAGAACTTCAAGATCGGCACCGAGCACATGCCGGCGCCGCTCGTCCACGCGCTCGGCCTGGTCAAGCAGTCAGCCGCCCTGGTGAACCAGGATCTCGGCGGCCTCGACCCGAAGGTGGCCGAGGCCATCGCCGCGTCGGCGGCCGAGGTGGTGGACGGCCGCCACGACGACGAGTTCCCCCTGGTGGTCTGGCAGACGGGCTCGGGCACGCAGTCGAACATGAACGCCAACGAAGTGATCGCGAGCCTCGCCAACGAGCGGCTCGGCGGCCAGCGTGGCGGCAAGTCGCCGGTGCATCCCAACGACCACTGCAACCGCGGCCAGTCCTCGAACGACGTGTTCCCGACGGCGATGCACATCGCGGTCTCGCGCGAGATCACCGGCCGCCTGATGCCGGCGCTGACCCACCTTCATGCGGCGCTCGACGCGAAGGAGAAGGACTTCGAATCGATCGTCAAGATCGGCCGCACCCACCTGCAGGACGCGACCCCGGTCTCCCTCGGCCAGGAATTCTCCGGCTATGCCGCGCAGGTCGCGCTCGGCGGCTCGCGCATCGCGGCGACGCTGCCCGGCGTGCTGGCGCTGGCGCAGGGCGGCACGGCGGTGGGCACCGGCCTCAACGCGCATCCCGAATTCGCCGAGCGTTTCGCCGCCAAGGTCGCCGAGCTGACCGGCCTGCCCTTCACCTCGGCCGCCAACAAGTTCGAGGCGCTGGCGACCCACGACGCCCTGGTTTTCACCCAAGGGGCGCTCTCGGCGCTGGCCGCCGGCCTGTTCAAGATCGCGCAGGACATCCGCCTGCTGGCATCCGGCCCGCGCTCGGGCCTGGGCGAGCTGTCGCTGCCGGAGAACGAGCCGGGCTCGTCGATCATGCCGGGCAAGGTCAACCCGACCCAGTGCGAGGCGCTGACGATGGTCTGCGCCCAGGTGATCGGCAACGGCACCACGGTGAGCTTCGCCGGCAGCCAGGGCAACTTCGAGCTCAACGTGTTCAAGCCGGTGATCGCCAACGCGGTGCTGCAGTCGATCCGCCTGCTCGCCGACGCGGCGGTCAGCTTCACCGACAACTGCGTCGTCGGCATCAAGGCCAACGAGGACCGGATCGCCGACCTGATGAGCCGCTCGCTCATGCTGGTGACCGCGCTCGCCCCCTCGATCGGCTACGACAAGGCGGCCGAGATCGCCAAGACCGCGCACAAGCGCGGCACCACCCTGAAGGAGGAGGCGCTGCGCCTCGGCTACGTCACCGAGGCCGAGTTCGAGCGCGTGGTGCGGCCCGAGACCATGCTGGCCCCGAGCGCCGAGTAGGCGCCCGCTCGAACGGGAGATCGACGCGATGGCCGAGATCATCAACCTGCGCCAGGCCCGCAAGGCGCGCCTGCGGGTCGAGAAGGACGCCAAGGCGGAGGACAACCGCATCGCCTTCGGCCGCCCGAAGAAGGCCCGGACCCTGCAGGAGCGCAAGACAGCCATCGAGGTGGCCCGCCACGAGGGCCACAAGCTCGTCGGGCCGGATTCGGACACGTGACGCGGTGCCCCTTCTCGACCTCTGTGCGAGCGACAGGATTCGCACATCGCTGCTTCTGGCGTTTCGATCTGCGCGCATCCCCTCGCCCCGCTTGCGGGGAGAGGGACGCGACGACCTCGCCGTCGTCGCGGCGAGGCGGCAGCCGACGGTGAGGGGGCCGATCCGGAGGAGGCTTTTCCGTTCGCGCCCCCTCACCGTCGCTCTGGCTTCGCCGACGCTAGCCGGCTGCATGACAAGGTGCAGCCGGGCCTCTGCCCGTACGCGGGGAGAGGAGAACCCGCGCGTCATCAGATGCCGTGACGAAATGGACGACTACCGTTTCCCGTGCGCTGGACGGAGAAGGCGCGCCCGATGACCATCACCAAGCGCTCGGTGATGATCGCCGGCCACCGCACCAGCGTGTCCCTGGAGGACCCGTTCTGGGCGGCTTTGGGCGAGATCGCAGCGGCGCGCGAAAAGTCCGTCCAGGCGCTGATCGGCGCGATCGACGCGGAGCGGAACGGTCAGAACCTGTCCTCGGCGATCCGGGTCTTCGTGCTGGCGGCGTATCGCGAGCCGGCGGACGGACCGGTCGTCAACGCCGGATGTCGCGAAGGCTGAGCGAGGCGGGGGCGCCGAAGGTCCGCCTGAAATCGTCGGCGAAATGGGCCTGGTCGGCGAAGCCGGCCGCATGCGCGGCGCCGGTGAAGTTGTTGCCGTCGATCACCGCACCGATCGCCCGGCGCATCCGCAGCCAGCCCCGATAGCGCCGGAACGGCACCCCGACGGCGTCGGTGAACAGGTGCTGGAACCGCGAGGCCGACAGGCCGACCGAGGCCGCGAGCGCTCCGACCGACGGCGTCGCGTCGGGCTCGGCGAGCAGGCGGCGGATCGCCCGCGCGATCCGCCCGTCGATCCGCGGCTCCGGCTGCCGCCCCGCGAACGCGAGGAGGTCGGCGAGCGCCGGCCCGGCGGCGGAGGCGCCGTCGCGGTGCTCGAACAGGTCGCGCAGCGGCGTCGTCTCGCCGGCGGCGCCCAGGAGCGCGCCCGCGATCTCGCGGGTGCCGTGCAGGAGCGGCGTCAGCGCCTCGACCCCGAAGCGGTCCGGCTCGAGGTAGAGCACGCCGAGCGGGTCGCCGCCGAGGTCGAGTTCGTGCACGCACCCGGCCGGGATCATCGCCGTGCGGCAGGTGGTCCAGTCCTGCGCGCCGACGCGCAGGCGGAAGTCGCCGTAGAGCCCCGCGAGGAAGACCGGCGCGCCGTGCTGGTGCCCGGCATTGTAGCGCAACGGCCCGGCGAAGAAGGTCGTCGCGCCGGCCACGTGCCAGAGCGGTCGCAACGGCCCGTCGTCGGCAGCACGTTCGTACAAGCGCCCGATCCCCCGCAGCCGGTAGGCCTTCGCCCACGCCGCGCAGTCTGCGGCCTCACGCGGGCGAAGGGAATGATTCGATGATCGAACGGACGCGTCGACAACTCGCCGCGACCGGCCTCGCCGCCTTGGTCGCCCCGGCGCTGTTGCCTCGGTCGGCGCGGTCCGAACCGCTCGGCCCGGCCGCGTCGGCGCAGTACCGCTTCGCGCTCGGCGCCTTTCGCGTGACGATGCTGCTCGATGCCGCCGGGATGATCGACGGCCCCTGGCCGATCGTCGGCGAGGACCGCCCCAGGGGCGAGGTCGAGGCCCTGATGCGCGCCAACCGCCTGCCGCCCGATCGCTTCCAGCCGGGCTTCACCCCGGTGCTGATCGAGACCGGGCGCGAGACCATCCTGTTCGACACCGGCAACGGCGCGGTCGGCTTCGTGCCGCCGCCGGCCGGCGGACGTCTGGTCGAGCGGCTGCGCGCGGCCGGCACCGCGCCGGAGGCGATCGACGTCGTCGTCCTCAGCCATTGCCACACCGACCACATCGGCGGGCTGATGCGCAACGGGCACCCGACCTTCCCCAACGCGCGCCTCGTCGTCGGCGCGGTCGAGTACGATTTCTGGACCAAACCCGAGCGCCTCGCGTCGGAGCCGTCGGGCAACGAGCACGCCTCGGCGCTGGTGTTCCGCGCCCACCTCCTGCCGCTGGCCGCATGGACGCGCTTCGTGGCGGCCGGCGACGAGATCGTTCCCGGCATCCACGCGCTCGCGGCCTACGGGCACACGCCCGGCCACCTCGCCTTCCACGTCGAGAGCGCGGGGCGGCGGATGCTGATTTGGGGCGATTGCGCCCACCACGAGGTCGCCTCGCTCGCCGAGCCGGGCTGGCACGCCCTGTTCGACATGGACAAGGGACAGGGCGCGGCCACGCGGCGTCGGATCTACGACATGGCGGCGAACGGCGACATCGTGGTCGCCGGCTACCATACGTCGTTCCCGTCGCTCGGCTACGTCGCGCCGAGCGGCGCAGGCTATCGCTGGATCCCGGTCACCTACCAGCTCGAACCGTGAGGCCGGTCACTCGGCTGCTTGCAGCACCGGCTCGGCCGTCGCCTTGAGCGCCGCCGGCCGCGGGCCGCCGGTGGCCCAATCCAGCAGTTCCACCGTGTGGACGATCGGGATCGCGGTGCCCTTCCCGATCTGCGTGGCGCAGCCGATGTTGCCGGTGGCGATCACGTCGGGGCGCATCCGCTCGATGTTGGCGACCTTGCGCGCCCGGAGCTTGCCGGCGAGTTCCGGCTGCAGGATGTTGTAGGTGCCGGCCGAGCCGCAGCAGATGTGGCCCTCGGGCACGTCCTTCACCGTGAAGCCCGCCCGCTTCAGCAGGGTCTTGGGCTCCGTGCGGATGCCCTGGCCGTGCTGCATCGAGCAGGCCGAGTGATAGGCGACGACGAGGTCGCTCTCGACCGTCGGCGCGATGTCGAGGGTGGCGACGAACTCGGTGACGTCCCTGGCGAGCGCCGAGACCCTTGCCGCCTTGTCGGCGTAGGCCGGGTCGTCGCGGAACATGAAGCCGTAATCCTTGATCGTCGTGCCGCAGCCGGACGCGGTGACGAGGATGGCGTCGAGGCCGGCGCCGTCGGCTTCCGCGATCCAGGCGTCGATGGTGCGCCGGGCCTGGGCGTGCGAGTCGTCCGTCCGGCCCATGTGATGGGTGAGCGCGCCGCAGCACCCCTCGCCTTCCGCGTGCACCACCTCGACGCCGTGGCGGGTGAGCAGGCGGATCGCCGCCGCGTTGAAATCCGGCCGCAGCACGCTCTGGGCGCAGCCGCGCAGCAGGGCCACGCGCTTGGGCGCGCCCTGCGCGCCGACGGCGGGGAAGGTCGCGGGCCGGTTGGTCGCCTCGCGGCCGGGCAGCGCGGCGGGGGCGAGGTCGAGCATCGCGGCGAGCCGGTTTCCGACCCGCGGCAGGCGCGCCACCAGGGGCCGGAACGGCGCACCGAGCTTGGCCGCCCACAACGCCGCCCGGAACCTCGCGGGATAGGGCAGCACGAAGGCCAGGAGCGCCCGCAGCGCGCGGTCGTCGAGCCGCCGGGAGAACGTCTGCTCGATATGGCTGCGGGCGTGGTCGACGAGGTGCATGTAGTGCACGCCCGAGGGGCAGGTCGTCATGCAGGACAGGCACGACAGGCAGCGGTCGACGTGCTTGACCACCTCGGCGCTCGCCGCCTTGCCGCCCTCCAGCATGTCCTTGATCAGGTAGATCCGTCCGCGCGGGCTATCGAGTTCGTCGCCGAGCAGCAGGTAGGTCGGGCAGGTCGCCGTGCAGAACCCGCAATGCACGCAGGTGCGCAGGATCTTTTCGGAGGTCGCCATCGCCGGGTCGGCGAGCTGGGCCAGGGAGAAGTTGGTTTGCATGGCGCGTTCTGGATGCGTCCTGTCTCGGGCCGATGGCGTCGGCCCCGTCGATCGATCGTCTCTGCCACCGTTTCGCGCCGCGCACGATGCGGCGGAGGGCCCGCGTCGGGCCCGGGCGCCTCAAACCTCGGCGTACATCCGCCCTGGGTTGAACACACCCGCGGGGTCGTGCGCCGTCTTGATCCCCTGCGTCACCCGCATCAGCGGCTGCGAGAGTGGCTGGAACACCGGCACGGCGGCGCGCACCGCATCGGGCGCCCGGATCAGCGTGGCGTGGCCGCCGTGCTGGCCGAGGGCGGAGCGGATCGCCTCCGCCCCGGCATCGCCCTCGGACGCGACGGCGAGCCAGACCAGGCCGCCGCCCCAATCGTAGAACCAGCGCGCCGGCATCGCGCGGCCGATCGCGGCGGCGAGCGCCGGGCCTCGGGTCGGCGCGGTCGAGAGCCGCCATACGGCCTCGGACGTTCCGGCGAAGGGCGTCACATCCCGGATCGTATTCCAGAGGGCGACACCCGGTTCGCCGTCCAGGATCTCGGCGGCGCCGAAGCGCTTCAGGAGCTTCTGCAGCTCACCGATCCGGTAGGCGAGCGAGTCCGAAAAGCCTTCGAGCCGCATCAGCGTGCGAGCGTCCGCGCCGTCGATGCCGGCGGGCAGGTGCGCCGCGCCGGTGAGCTCGAACGGCGAGCCGAGGGCGGCGGCGAGCGCAGCCACCGCGCGGGCGTCGTCGAGCCCGCGGAAGACCAGCGTCGCCACGCGCTCCTGCACCGGCAGCACCTTGAAGGTGACCTCGGTGAGGAGCCCGAGGGTGCCCCAGGAGCCGGCCATCAGCTTCACGAGGTCGAGGCCGGTGACGTTCTTCATCACCCGCCCGCCGGACTTGATCGCCTGGCCGCGACCGTTGACGAAGCGCACGCCGATCAGGCTGTCGCGGGCGGCACCGGCGTTGATGCGGCGCGGCCCGGAATTGTTGGCCGCCGCCACCGCGCCGAACGTCGGCTCGCCAGCGCTGCCCATCAGGGCGCGGGCGTCCATCGGCTCGAACGGCAGCATCTGGCCGCGGGCGGCGAGCATCGCCTGAACCTCCGCGAGCGGTGTGCCGGCACGGGCCGAGATCACCATCTCGGCGGGCTCGTAGAGGGTGACGCCGGAGAGCGCCCGCGCCGAGAGCGTCGCCTCGTCCTGCGCCGGCCGGCCGATCCCGGCCATGGTGTCCCCGCCCACGAGGCGCAGGCGCTCGGAGCGGCCGGCGGCCGCGCCGACGATCTCGGCCGCCTCGCCCTCGTCGCGGGGCTCGTAGAATGGCATCGTTTCCTGCCCGGTCGCGTGTCTTTGCCGGATGCCTGTGCGCGGCACCCTTGTAGCCCCGATCATGCGGGATCGCGGCCGCGTTGCAAAGTGGAACCGCTCTACTCTGCCGCCACAGGATCGGCCGCCGCAGGATGCGCCGGGCGGAACCGGCCCTCGACCTGGCTGCGCAGGCCGGCGATGTCGAACAGCCATACCAGGGCCGCGTAGAGCCCGGCCCCGAGGGGCACGGCGACGCCGAGCGCCAGCGCCGGATCGAGGTGGCGAAGCGGCGCGAGCGCCGCCGCCATGGCGCCGCAGGCGGCGCTGGCCACGAGGATCTCGTTCCAGAGCAGCGCGAGGCGGTCGCGGCCGGTGAGCGCCCGCACGGCGAGCCAGGCGAAGGCGGAGGCGAGCGCCAGCGTCTGGGCGAGGGCGACGCCGGCGCCGCCGAGCAGCGGCGGCAGGACGAGGAGGCCGAGGCCGTTGACCGCGAGCCCGGCCGCAGCCGCCGCGATCACCGGCAGGGTCCGGCGGCGGATCTGGAACACCGGGTTGATCGCGTAGAACATCATCGCGAGGCAGAACAGGCCGGGGATCAGCAGCAGCGCGTAGAGCGCGAACGGCCCGCGATAGGCCTCCGGCACCACCAACGCCTCCAGCGCCGGCAGCACCGCCCAGAACCCGACGGCGCAGGGCAGCAGCAGCGCGTAGACGGTGGCCGCGTTGGCTGCGACCTGCCGTTCGGCCGCCGCGCGGCCGTGCTGCTCTTCGGCCCGCACGGCGAGCTGGAACAGCAGCAGGTCGAGGGCCGTGCCGAGCATGGTGAGGCTGCGCGCGGTCACGTCGGCGGCGAGCGCGAAGTAGCCGGCCTCGGCGAAGCCGGCCTGCGCGGCGATGGTGCCGCGGTTGAGGAACGGCAGCAGCTGGTAGACGGCGTTGGCCGCGATCAGGGGCAGGCCGTAGCGCAGGAACAGGCTCCAGGTCTCGCGCCGGCGATGGTGCTCCACCGCCGAGGCCGGGTCGCGCAAGGGGTGGCGCAGGATCAGTACGGCGAGGAGTTGGCTCACTCCGGCGGCGGCGAGCACCCAGGCCGGCTGGCGCAGGTACCAGGCGGCTGCGGCCATCATGGCGAAGGCGATCACGTTCTTCACCGCGACCAGCCCGAGATAGAGCTTGCCGTCGAAGCGGGCACGGGCGAGCGCGGCGTGATAGTCGAACACGCCGATGCCGAGCGCCGCCAGCATCGCACCGGACAGGATCGCGGCATGCCCGTCCGGCCCGTCGCCGAGCCCGAGGCCGGCGGCGACGGCCGCGGCGGCGAACAGCAGCACCGCGAGGATGGCGTAGGCGCGGTCGAGGCCGTGCCGGATCCATGGTTCGTCGAGGCGGACGCGCACCGAGTAGAACCGCGTCGCCGACAGGCGCAGCCACTCGAACAGGACGGTGGTGATCACCAGGGTGCCGGCGGTGGCCAGCGCGAAACGCCCGAAATCGGCCGGCCCCAGCAGCTTGGCGATGAGCAGGCCGAGGACGAAGTTCAGCCCGGCATTCATGACGAAGGCGGCGATCACGGCCATGGTCGGGCTTTCACGGGCGGGCTCTCAAGGACACGCGTCGCGGACGAGCCGGCGCGGGCGGGCGCGACCCTGCATCCGTGCTCTAACGCGACGCCGGTAAGATTCCCTGAATCCGGCATGACGAGGGCGCCCCGGAACGGTTTCGGGCCGGAGGCCGTTTCCGCGTCCGTTCGAAACTTTTCCCGGAGTCCCTATCCGATGCGCATCCTCGTTCCCGCCGCCGCGATCCTCGCCCTCGCCGGCATCCAGGCCGCCACCGCCCAGACGACCGTGATCGAGCGCCGGGCGCCCGACACCGTCGTGGTCGACCGTCCGGCCACCGAGAGCAAGACGGTGGAGACCCGCGAGAGCAGCGACGGCTGTTCCACGAAGACGGTGACGAAGACCAACGACGAGGGCGACCGCAAGACGGTCAGCCGCGAGCGCTGCGACTGATCTGCCGGCTTCAGCCGCTCCGGCGCTGCCGGGGCGGCTCCTGCGTCGCGTCCGCCGCGTCGTCGGCGAGGGCGCGCTCGTAACACCACGCCTCCATGCCGTCCTCGTAATAGCCTTCGCGAACCTCGAAGCGCGTGTAGCCGCGGCGCTCGTACAGGCGCAGGCCGGCGCCGTTGTCGGCGCGCACCTCGAGGCGCAGGCGGGTGCAGCCGTGGCGACGCGCCTCGTCCTCCACCGCCTGCATCAGCCGGCCGCCGAGGCCCAGACCGGCGCGGGACGACGCCACCGCAATGGAGGAGAGCCGCGCGCTGCGGCTGTTGCGCCGCCGCTCCAGGGTGGCAGCCCCGACGAGGACGTTGGTCTCGTCCGCCTCGATCAGCAGGGCGACCAGAACCGTCATCGAGGGCGAGCGGATCGCGTGGCGGATCGCCCGGCGCTCGGCCCGGTCGGTGGAGAAGGTCGCGTTCTCCAGGGCGACCAGGGCGTCGAGGTCGTCGAGGCACGCGACCCGGACCTCCAGCTCGCCGTCGGCTTGCGGGTTCACGCGGTCACCCGCGACCGAATCGTCCGCCGTCTCACCCCGACCATGATGCCCGCCGCCCGCATTCCGCCGATTCCGATCCCGCGCCCCGGATGCCGCGGACCGGCAGGGCGTCGCCACCGTCGACCGGGGTGAGATGCCCGCACTTTACGCGCTTGGAAAGCCCGCCCGCGGACGGGCGCTGCGTTTTGGCAACAGGTCCCCGCAACACACGGGGATTCCCGCCGCTGCGGGCCGAATTCCGCTTGTGGTGGTGGTGCGCCGTTCGTATATGCGCCTTGCCCAATTTCGCACGTGCCTGTGGCCGCGTGTCGGTTGGTGGGCATCCGGCCAACTGCCGGACAGCCGCCAGGGGTCTTAAAGGATCGATGGTCGACAGGGTGGATCCCTTTCGGCCGGCATCCAGGTGGCGACACCGGACCCCGACAACAACCGGCAGCCGGAGGCGAAACCGGCGAACCCCGCTCTCCACGGGGGACGCAGCTTAAAGCAACGACGAACGGGCTTTTTTGGTCTCGTCGGCCCTCCAAAGGCCGGCACCGAAGAGGCTTGTTTCTCCTTGCCCGGCGTGCGGATGGGAAACCCCGTCCAATCCACGGCAGCCTCCGGGTGCTCGTCGCGCCCGCACGGATCGTCGCGTCTCCACAGCGCGGATCCGCGCGTCGCATCAGCCCCAGACGCCGGCGGTCCCTGAAGGGACCGTCACATCTTCGACGGCGCGCTCCCCCGTGGGCGGCCCCGCGAACCTGTGGGTTGGAACAGACATGACCGATCGCATCCGCGACTTCCTGCGCGTCCGCCGCGACCTCGGCCGCGACGAGGGCCCCGTGATGGTGCTCGACCTCGACGTGGTCCGCGACAACTACACCGCCTTCGCCCGCGCGCTCCCCGACACCCGCGTGTTCTACGCGGTGAAGGCGAACCCGGCCCCCGAGGTTCTGCGCCTCCTGGCCGACATGGGCTCGTGCTTCGACACCGCGTCCGTCGCCGAGATCGAGATGGCGCTCGCCGCCGGCGCCACCGCGGAGCGGATCTCCTTCGGCAACACGATCAAGAAGGAGCGCTGCGTCGGCCGGGCGCTGCGCCTCGGCATCCGCCTGTTCGCGGTCGATTGCGAGGCGGAGGTCGAGAAGATCGTCCGCGCCGCCGAGGCCGCCGGCATCGAGGCCGGATCGGTGCAGGTGTTCTGCCGCATCCTCTGCGACGGCGCCGGCGCGGACTGGCCGCTGTCGCGCAAGTTCGGCTGCGAGCCGGAGATGGCCGTCGAGGTGCTGGAGCACGCCCACCGCCAAGGCCTGTCGGCCTACGGCGTGTCGTTCCACGTCGGCTCCCAGCAGGGCAACACCGAGGCCTGGGACGGGGCGCTCGCCTCCGCCTCGACGATCTTCCGCGAATGCGCGCTTCGCGGCATCGGCCTGTCGATGGTCAACCTCGGCGGCGGCTTCCCGACCCAGTACCTCAAGAAGGTGCCGGGCGTGGAATCCTACGGCGACGCGATCTTCCGCGCGCTCACCAAGCATTTCGGCAACCAGCTGCCCGAGACGATCATCGAGCCGGGGCGCGGCATGGTCGGCAACGCCGGGCTGATCGAGGCGGAAGTGGTGCTGATCTCGAAGAAGTCCGCCTCGGACGACGAGGTGCGCTGGGTCTACCTCGACATCGGCAAGTTCGGGGGGCTGGCCGAGACCATGGACGAGTCGATCCGCTACCCCGTCCGCACCGAGCACGACGGCGACCGCATGAGCCCTTGCGTCCTGGCCGGCCCGACCTGCGACTCGATGGACGTGCTCTACGAACGCGACCACTACCCGCTGCCGGTCTCCCTCTCGATCGGCG
This sequence comes from Methylobacterium sp. WL8, assembly GCF_008040045.1. NCBI lineage: Bacteria > Pseudomonadati > Pseudomonadota > Alphaproteobacteria > Hyphomicrobiales > Methylobacteriaceae > Methylobacterium > Methylobacterium sp. WL8. Next base: position 65,306 of record NZ_VRVF01000025.1, read on the forward strand.
ACAAGGTGCTGATCGAGGGCACCGGCGCCTACACCACGACCTATGCCGCGGTCGCCTTCAACGGCTTCCCCCCGCTTCAGCAGATCGTGATCTGATCCGTGCCCCCCGCCGCCCGCCGGCGGGGGTTTCCCTGATGCACCGCGCGTTCCGTTCGGCCGGCCTTCATCCGAGGGCCGGCATGACGGCGCCCGGTCCCACGCGTCACATCACGACAGGGCGGTCACGGCCATGATCCAGATCCGGGCGGAGCACCATCACGACGTCGCGGCGCGCGAGCGCCTGCTCGACGCCTGCTTCGGCGCGAACCGCCGGGCCAAGACCTCAGAGCGGCTGCGCGAGGGGCGCCTTCCCGCCCGCGGCCTCGCCTTCGCGGCGACCCGCCACGGGCGCCTGATCGGGACGCTGCGCCTGTGGAACGTCGCGGCCGGCGCCTGCCCGGCCCTGCTGCTCGGCCCGCTGGCGGTCGACCCGGCGCTCCAGCGCCAGGGCCTCGGCCGGGTGATGATGCACGCCGCCTTGGGGCGCGCCGAATCCCTCGGCCACGGGGCCGTGCTGCTCGTGGGCGATGCGCCCTACTACGAGCGCTTCGGCTTCTCGCAAGGCCTCGCCGCCGACCTCACCCTGCCCGGTCCGTTCGCACGCGAACGCTTCCTCGGGCTCGAGCTGCGGGCCGGCGCCCTCGACGGGGCCGCGGGCCTGGTCCGGGCGACGGGCCAGCTCACCCCAGCGGAGTTTGGCTTGGCGGGCGCGGCGGACGGACGACGACGCGCTGCCTGATCGGGCGAGCGTCGTCACCGGCGTCCCCCCGCATCCCGAATGAACCTCCCCCCTCCTCCCCGC
>NZ_VRVF01000026.1:0-64113 GCF_008040045.1 Methylobacterium sp. WL8
GAAAGCATCGCCCCGATCGGCGATGATCCCCTCGTCAGCCTGCCCACCCTCGCAGCCTGATCGTCCCGGCCCAAGCCGGTGATCGTGGTGGCCCTCACCAAGCTACACCACGCCTAGGGACACGACCCTGAAGGCTTGTGGCCGATGCCCGGCGGAAGCCCGCGGCGGTGCCGGCTCGTCGGCCCAATGCCCGGCGTTGAGCCAGCCCGCCGGGTACTTCGTGAATTTTGGGTCCTCGCCTGCTTTCTCGGCAGCGAGCCGCCCAGCGCCCTCGATCAGCTCGGCAGCTGTCGCCTTCCGGATCTTCACGACCTTGGCGAACGCGACCTTGGCGGCATCCTTGCCGACCTTCCGGGGATATGCCTGCCAGAAGCGATCGAAGTCCGAGGGGGAAGAGGGAGTCTCTTCTCTGTTTCCCTTCCCTGTATCTTTCCCTGAGTAGGGTGCACCGCCGTGCACCGTTGACGGTGCACCGTCGTGCACTGGAGGGGTGCACTGTCGTGCACTGTTGTCTTCGTGTAACAGTGCATCTTGCTGCACCGTTGACGGTGCACCGCCGTGCACTGTTGAGGCAGGTTGGTCGGCGCGCGCGAAATCGATCAGGAAGGTGTTCGTCGCGTACCGGTTGGGCCCGGCAGCCGCGCCACCCTTCACCTGATTGACCGAGATCCACCCGCCGGCTTCGAGCTCCTGGACCGCGTTGATCACGGCGCGCCGCTTCAGCGCGACGCCATCCGCGAGGGTCTGATAGGAGGGGAAGCAGCGTCCCGTCTGCGAACTGTGGTGATAGAGCAGGCGAGCGGCCACGAGCTTCGCCGTCTGAGACAGAGATGCGTCGGCGATGACCGCCTGAAGCAGCTGCCATTTTTGAAGCAGGGTGACCGCACTCATTGAGTCACCCCGCCCAAGCGAGGTGATCGGCCGCGAAGATCTCGGCAGCGATCAAGAAAGCACGTTCGGCTTCCGCCTTAGTGGCGCCGAACCGGCGGTCCATAGCCCAATAGATCAGGTCATTGCGATGACGCCATCTTAGACGTTCTGTCTCGATGATGATCGAGGCGATGATCGCAGCAATGTCGCTCATGCGCGGCCTCCCTGAAGGAAGGCCCGTACTTCGTCTGGCCAGCGGAAGTGGGCGGTGACCGTGCCATCGCGGTCGATCAATGCAACGCCCTGATCGTGATGGGTGCGCCGCGGCATCAAGGGAACGCCTGTTCCGCGGTCCGCTGGCACGATGAATGAGACTGGCGCGCGGGAGTCGTACGTTCCATTCTTTCGCGAAGTGCGCATATTACTTCGCTGTTCAAAGAAGATCCATTCTTGTCAGCTTGGAGCTCGATGAAAGTCTTGATGTCTGCTGGGAGACGAATCTTGAGTTGTTGCACCTGATACATTCGAGCCCCCTGGGTTGGGATAGCTGTCATGCAACCACCGTGGTCCCTTGAAGTCAACCCCACGGTGGTCCATTGTCCGGCGATGGCACGCGACGATCCTCAGATGAAGCTTCGGCTGCCCGACGACCTCCGCGAGCGCATTCGCGATCGCGCTGAGCTCAACGGTCGGAGCATGAACACGGAAATACTTGGAGCGCTTGCCAGGTCATTTCCGCCATCGGAGGACGCGATTGACCTTCTTGGTAACTTGCAAGAGTTGTTTCGTATTCACTTAAGGCACCCAAAGCCAGAGCATGAAGCAATTTTTCAAGAATTGGCGCAGCAATTAGAGCTGGAGATTAGGCGACTGCAGAAATTTGACCTTAGATAGGTGCACGTGAACGCCGCCCGCGCATCTCGCGTGGCCGGCGTCAACGAGGTGCGAGCGGCCCCGCCGGGTATCAGCGGCCCGTTGCCAAGGCGGCGAGGGCCTGGGCGTGGCGCATGCGGCTCTCGGCGAGGCGGTAGAGCCCATCTGAGAGCCGGCCCGCGCTCATTGCGAGGCGGGACAGCACCAGGGCGGCGACCGCGGCCTGCAGGCTGCCGCGATTGACGAGCGGGTGCGGGCTCATCGCAGAGCCTCCGCCTTGGCAGCGTCGAACGCCGCCCTCCATCGAGCCTCAAGCCGCTTGCTCAGCTCGATCATGACGCCGCCGATCGCGAACAGGCCGGCTTGACTGACCTCTCCGTCACCGGTGCCGAGATCGCGTATGACCTCCGACCATCGACCAACGTCGGCAACCTCGTCCTCCATCTTGTAGAGGTGGCTGTATACGGGGTAGCGCTCCGTCATCGGCCGGCCTCGATGCTGCTCTCGACGGCGTCGCCATAGGCACGCGCAGCGCGGCGCGCGAGATCCGCGACGTGTCCGATGATGAAGCTCAGGTTCTCCTTCTGCGTCGTCGTCATCAGGATCGGCACATACGACTGCGATCCGAGGCATGCCTGCAGCAGGCGTGGATCGGCCGCCGTCAGAGCGTCGTCGCTGATGGTCTCCGCGATGCTGGCCAAGAGGCGTAAGTCGAGGAGGGCCGAATCCAAATCAGAGAACGCCGGCTGTTGATCAAGGCGAATGGCATGGGTGCTCATGCTGCAACCCCGCAGTTGAAGCGGTGGGCGCCGGCGCCGGTCCACTCGACGACAGTCAGCTCGGCGTCGGCGCCATCCTCAAGGTCGACGTCGCCCGCCAGCATGTCGAGCAAGGCGAGGTCTGCCTCGACGCGGGCGGCTATGCGCTGACGAAGCACCCGAAGCCGGTGCCGATCAGCGTGCGCAAAATGGCGATCTAAGCCCCTGCGGATCGCCTCAACAGCGTCGTGCGCGGCTTGGTCGGGATCGGCGGTCCGCATGGCGCGGAGGGCCAGCGTGACGGGGCCAGGCTGCCTGCCGGCCCCGCGGGGTAATAAGGCCGACGGAGCGCCAGCCTGGGGTAATAAGGGCGTGCGTGTGCTATGGGCGTGATTAGCCATGATCGTCTCCAGAGGACGGTTGTGGTTAGGGCCTTCCGAGAGGGTGCAAGCTCTTGGATGGCCCGCCTATATCTGCTATCGTAAAATCACGATGTCAATAGCTGATAGCAGAAAGCCGCGGGGACGCCCGCCGACCGGTATCGGCAAGGCCATTGGCCTGAGGCTGTATCCAGAGCTCGACGCCTCTCTGGACGCCTGGATCGCTGACCAGCCCGAGCCGAAGCCGTCCCGTCCAGAGGCGATCCGACACGCGCTTACAGACTGGCTCACCGGCCAGGGGTATGTGCGGCACCATGAGGATCCAGAGGGCGCGAACTGATGGTCCTGAAAAGGCATCTAAGGCGAAGGGCTATCTGACGTGACGGGATCTCATCGTCCTATAGATGAATACGATCTACACAGCAGGGAAATGACTCTGCTGTGCGGTCTTTGCGAAAATGTCGCCCACGCACTTCTGGCGCAGCGCCGCCTTTATAATAATTTCGTCAAGAAAGAAGAACAGCGCGAAAACATTGGTCATCAGCAAAGACAGGGCGCGATCATAAGAGCAGACGAAAATGCTCTTTTAACTGCTTCATGGAAAAGTGTTCGGTGGCTCAAAATTGCGATGAGGGAAGGAGTTGTTCCGGCGTCGTTGGGTGACCGATTTTTTGCACTTGAAGCTAATCTAAAAGACGTTCGCGATATGCGCGAGCATGACGATCAGTACAGGCTCGGCAAAGGACGGTACCGAGATCGGCACCTCCACCGCGACGCGGAAAGCGGCACTGCAGTAACTGCAGACTGGACTTTCATTCATCATGACCGCTACCTGATCGGCGGTCGCCTACTTCTCTCCGATCTCTCACTTGCCGTTCGCCATCTGTTTTGCGATCTCACAACCGGCGGGTTCTGGCCCTTGCCCTGGGAAGATCTTGGCATCGCGGAGTCCGGCCCACTACCTGGCGAGGAAGCGGAGGCCATTTCCCTTAGCGATGATGACCACTCTGCTTGCCGCCCTTAAGTCTGCTGGCATCATCTTAATCTAAAGGATTGGCGACGGGCCGAGGGCGCTACCCAGAAAGATATGTTGCAATAGAGCCTATGATTTTCTTAAGCGCCTGATGACGAAACGAGTTTTTATTTCAGAACGCTACAGATGCCGCGCGAAGCACTTGATCCATCCTTCCCAAGTGCCACTTGGAAGAATTTATTATCATTGGTTCCAAGCGATAGGACGACTTGATCAGATATCATATTATCATTCGCCAAAACAATATGTCGCAGATAAGGATTTGGGCCGATCGATATGACCTTCATATCAAAACAATCTAGTTTTCCAAATAAGGTTATGCAGCGTCTAAATTTGTTTCTGCCAATATCGACTGTAAAATTCATCTTCAGATTTGACTCTCGCGCATCGCAAGAAGCATCGTTGCACGAAGTTCCCTGAACTTCTTGGCAAAATATCTCCTGAGTCCTTGCCTGAGTAGTCAGTGCAATGCTGACGAGAATGATCGCTGCAAATCGAAGTGTCATATCCTTTTCGTTGCACAAGTAGCCCGCGGCCGGCAAGGCGGCGGGGGTTTCGTCGTTCATATTGCGTCAGTCTGTCTGTGAGGCAGAGGCGCCCGTGGCATCAGCGTCGCGCCGGCGGCGTTGTGACCGGCGCCGTTATGGACGGCGGGATGCGCTTGATCAGCTCTTCGAGCTTCGTATCGACTTTGATCGTGCGATCATTGATCGTCGCAATCTTGTCGTCAAGTTTAGAATAGATCGTAAGTACCATAGCAGCCAATATCAAAAAGCCACCACCAAACATAATCAAAATTTTAACAACGTCATCGTGCCTGTTGTTGTTTATTTCTTTTATATCATCCCTGATCGCGCCAATATCTTTCGTAATGGGTTCGAGCACAAGGCGAGCTTGGCTCGACCTGTCGGAGATATCCGACGGATTTGCGCTTCTGCTGTTCTCAGGGCTTCCAGAGCTTTGGCCAGCGCTCACGCTTGCGCCCTCGCATCCGCCCATTCCCACATGTCCATTCGATGCCAGCCCCACCGTTTGTCGAACGGCAGCACCAGAATCTGTCCGACTTCGCCTTTGTCGCCGACTTTCGCACCCACCTCCTGACCGGTGAGTCCCGCTACCGCGACAAGGTACTGCCCCGCTGTGATGCGAAAGAAGTTCTCCGGAAAGGCGGTCTTGATCGCCTGTTCCAGCGCCTCGCTACCTTTGGGGGCTATGATCGCGAAAACCTGCATGCGACTCGCTCAGTGTGGATCGATCATATCGTGCGACTTTGACCAGGGACAATGTGAGCCCCGTAAACCGGCCCCACGCCGCCGTCGTTCCGTAACGGTGCTGGGCTCGGCTGTCGCCTACCTCGACAACCGCACCCCGGCGGCTATCCTGCCGGGATGCGCCTTGCCCTGATCGCCGCCCTCGTCATCCACGGCGGCGTTGCCGTCGCTACGGAGCCGATCGTCGGCCGGGCCAGCGTCACCGACGGCGACACGGTCATCATCCGCGGGACCCGCATCCGCCTTCACGGCATCGACGCCCCCGAGAGCGCGCAGCTATGCCAGGACGTCGCCGGCAAGTCCTACCGCTGCGGACAGGCCGCCGCTCTCGCGCTGTCCGACCGGATCGGCGAAGCCCCCATCTCGTGCGAGCCTCGCGACACCGACCGCTATGGCCGCACCGTCGCCGTCTGCCGGAAGGGCGCCGAGGATCTGAATGCCTGGATGGTCACACAGGGCCACGCCGTCGCCTACCGCCGCTACTCCACCGACTACGTCGAGGCCGAGACGACCGCGAAGGCGGTCAAGCGCGGCATCTGGGCCGGCTCGTTCACGACCCCGTCCGAGTGGCGGCGGGGCGAGCGCGGGTTGTCTATGGGGTTCGCGACGCCGGGCGGGCCGGACGGGCCGATCCCCGCGCCGGTCTCGCCTACGGTGCCGCCGGCGGCGGGCAGCTGCTCGATCAAGGGCAACATCAGCCGGAAGGGCGAGCGGGTCTACCACGTCCCTGGATCGCGCGATTACGACCGGACCCGCATCAGCGTGAAGGACGGGGAGCGCATGTTCTGCAGCGAGGACGAGGCGAAGGCCGCCGGGTGGCGAGCCCCGCGGGGATGACGGCGTTCGCGACGCCCATCTGAGGGATGACGCGCACCGCTTGACGCGATAGCCTCTCATCTTCCCAGACGACCTCAGCCCCGCCGGCACCCGCCGCGCGGGTTTTTCTGTCTCAGCCCTCTCGCGACCTACTTCGCTTTACGGTCTTTGTATCCCCGGCGCGTCCGACCGACGCTCGCCCGTATCTTCTGCGTTCAATAACTCAATCTATCGCAAACCGTCGTCCCAAGCCGGGCGCCCAATCACGACCACGTCATGATTATTGGCCCAGGCTCTTTCCTGATACATAAAAATTCTTACGTCAGGAATGCCTTCGAGTATCGACATCAGGCCGTTTGGCTTGGCAACTGACACCCCATAGCTTCCGCTAATGTACCCATGTTTATTATCGCTTGAGTAATCTGCAAATCCATAGCCCGTGCTATGGTGCCCATCCATAATCTTTGACCATTTTTGTTCGTCGATATAGGGATTTATTTTTTGTAGCTCTAGTGCAATTCTTCCGTGAAAAGTTGCAACAATAATCCCATTTTCCGTCAGGTGTTTGGCCAAAAATGAAAGCCACGATTTTGTTATTTCGGCTGATGTGTGCGTAAATAAACTACCAATCCAAATTATATCGTAAAGCGCTTCGAATTTCACCTTGGTCATGTCTTCTTGCGAACGGATTGGCCGGGCGTTGAACTGATTAACACAAAAATCGACGCCATCACTGTCCAAGTCGCAAGCGTCAAACGTGGCATCAGGGAACATTTTTACCAAATGTCGAAGAATTCGACCGTGGCCACATGGTAGGTCAAGGACGCGATTTACCTCGGTCAATCGACTGGCCGCGATGGCTGTCATAATTACTTCTGCAGCAGAAGCTCCAACCCACATATAATTGGCGCCAGCCATGGCATCGACCGGCGAAGTCTCAGAACTTACTTCGCTCGGATCATAGTCTTTCAAAACTTGTTTCAGCAACGAAAAATCCTTGACGGATTTATCATGCTCGGGATTGGCAGACATTATTACTGCGTTGTCTTGTTTCGTGAAAATCGAAGCCAACATGACCCTCATTACTTCGTTAAGTTCAGAACCTTCGCGCATACTTTCGCCGCTTAATTATTTGCGACGATTGTATTTACACAAATTAACGTCAGGTTGTGTCTTTGTCTAGGGGCAGGGCCAATAGGCTTTCCTAAAGCCGGTTATTTCGTGCCCCGCTGACCGGTAAAGCCTTCCGCCCCATACACAATTATCGCACGAGGAAACCCATCAATCAGCCCGCCCGGCACCCGCCGAGGCGGGCTTTTTCTTGTCTACTCCACCGACCGCAGCCGCGGCCCTAAGCCCGTGTGCACGCCCGTGAAGTCGGGCCGGGTGCTGATCCGGTCCTTCCGCTTGCAGGCCGAGCACACCAGCCGCAGCGCGACGTCGGACACCGGCAGATCGTCCGACAGGCCATCGAATGGCATCTCTCCGCTGTGCCCGCACCCGCAGTAGACCAGCAGCCCACGGGCGCCGTTCGCCTTGCTGTTCGCGATCGTGGCCGGCGGCTGCTCGATGCCGTCCGAATCGTACCAGCGGCGCGGGTTGCGCAGGTGCCTCGGGACGCCGGTCACGCCAGCCGCATCCAGGCCTCGGCCGCGAGCAGCACGAGGAAGCCGGAGCCGATTAGGTAGAGAGGCAGGCGCCGGCGGTGGAGCTCGGCCGCGCGTGTCCGGTTGTCGTTCACTGCAACCGCGCCGGACCCGGGCGCAGGCTCTGCCGAGCTGCCCTGGCTTGGTGCTACAAGCCCCTAGTAAAGAAGCGCGCCCACCATCCGCGACGCTGTGATCCCGGCTTGATAAGAAGCCCCTGACCAGTCGGAAGGGAAGCGACCGTCGCGCCTCGTTCCATTGCGAATGCATCTATCGCAACTTTTTGGGTGCGATATCCGTAATATGCGTAGTCGTCAAAAACAACAGGGGCCCCTGGGACCAGTCGATCCCAGAAGTGTTCCATTGCGGCCACCTCGGGAGGAGAGCAATTCATATCGATGTGAAGGAACGCGACTTGATTCGGCGTGACTTGTTTTAAGGTCTCAGGAATAACGCCCTCTATAATTCGTGTGTTGCACCACTCCGAGAAGTTGCGCCACGCTAAATCGGACCCGGTGACCAAAAAACCGATATCGCGCTCGCGCTGGGTGCGCTCTAGAGTTCCACCCGCCCGCTCCTCCTCGGTGATGTATCGTGGGTCGACGCCGGTGAACGTGTCCATGAGGAAGAACGTGCGGCCAGTTCGATCCCAGTCCAGCAGCTGCATAATTGCTGAGCTGAGAAAGCCACGGTTGACACCGCATTCGACGAAGTCGCCCGGAAGTGTGCTTGCGTGCCGAGCGGCCCAAAGCCCAATGTGGACGCGCCAATACCATTGGTAGTCCTGATCCGCCGCTTTTACCCCGCGTGCGTAAGCATTTTTGAACGCTGGATCGTTCAAGAACTCATGATTGTGAATTGTTTTCAGTCCATCGAATTCGTATGTATCTATGCTCATTTTCAGATCGATCTGTGTCGCTCTACCGTCGCGCTGCTATAGCTAAAGCCGCCGGAAACTCAACAGCATGGATAGTCAGCTGCGATAGCCCTGCTTGCACCGGTGTGATCCAAAAGTCGGCACCGAACTCGGTGTGTACCAGGAAATCGTCCCCGGTCTGGTCCGGAAACCCGTGCCAGCTTTTGGGTAAACCCGCTCGACCTCGCGTCAATCGCCCGACGATGACAGGCACGGTATAGCAAACAGCTCCGTTGGGCTTGAGCACGCGAGCGCACTCGCGCAACGCGCTCGCGGGGTTCTCGACGTGCTCCAAAGTATCGGAGTGGGTAACGACATCGAAGGTCCCATCCGGGAAGGGCAGCGCGTGCATGTCAACGTCAGGGTAGGCCCCGAAAGTATGCCCGGGCAGTTGGCTTAGGATCGGGTGAAGTGTGCCCGCCTCGTTCAGCTCCAACACACGCAGCGACGCGGCCTCGGCCGATAGAACAAAGCGGTTCAAGGGGCCGCTAGCTCCGACGCTCGCCATGATCGAAGTCGCTAGCGCTACCGACCGCAGATTGGCAGCGCAGCCTGAACAGCATCGCCCCTGCTGCGCATTCACGTAGTCGATTTCGTGTTGGGAGATCTGCCAAGCATCGTTCAGCTCGCGCCACAGAATCGGGCGAGCGGGAAGAAATTCATCATTGCCGCACACCGAACATACCGGCATTTCACCCTCCATCTCGAACAGAATGCGGGTATTTCCTGGCTCGCACAATCCTGCAAGATTACCGCGCCAGCAGTCCGATTATCACGGCGGCAAGGCCGATCGGGGTGCGGGGATCGCGGGTGGTGGGCTCCGCCATGTTGAAATCCTAGAGGCGGCCGAGCGGGGCGCTACAGGCCGATCAAGTGCGGGGCGCGCCGAAAATTACCCTTACGGCTCAACGGAACCTATCCCCCAGGGTGCGGGGCAATCAGCCTTGGTTTTGCAGGATTATTTTAGAACTGCTCGGGGAGCCATCACCCTTTCAAGTCCTTCCCCTGATCGATCCCGCCGCCTTGAGCTGCCCTACGGCGGCCGGGCGTTGCTGCGCTGGCGCGCCAGCGATCCCCCATCTGGTGGATGACGGCCGGTCCTGATCGGTTCAGGCAGGAGACCCGAGATCACCTTGGCCCGGCCGGAGACATCCGCGCCGGGCTTTCTTGTGATCGCGTCGTCGCGATGGATCGGACCGTCGGCGTAGCCGCCGCGTCGGACGCGACCACGCTTCCACATCCGCGCGTCCTCAGCTTCGTGGGTCGGCCGCCCGCCTTAGGGCGGAGGCGCCGGCGCCGGTCCGGTTCTGGGCCTCGTCCATCACGTCGCCGATCCTGTCGCCGACCGCGATCACGATGGCCGTCGAGGCGGCGCCCTCCGCCGTCTCGGAGTGGAAGCGGCCGAGGGTGTCGGTGAGGCGCTGCTCGATGGTGCCGAGCACGGTGCGGGCGGCCTCGGCGTTCGCGCGCATCATCACGCCGGCGAGGTCGCAATAGGCCTCCCGCAGCAGGTGGAACGCCAACCTGTCGACGGCCTGCGCGTCCTCCGGACTCAGATCCCGCATCTCGCATCCCGTCGGCCCGCCTTCGGCGCGGGCATCGTCTCGAACATGCGCGTCGGGAACGCGACGTACGGCCTTTGGGGGGCCGGCTGCCGCGCCCGACTTCGCCGCCCCCGATCGGTACGCCAGCGGGCCTAGGAAGGGAATGCGGCGGCGCCTTCGCGGCGGAGTTCCGCCGACAGGGCGTCGGAGGCGAGGTTCTTGGACTTCGCCTCGATCTCGAAATCCGCCCACGCCAGGTGGCGCGCGACCAGGGCGTTGAGGGCGCGGTTCCACATCATGTCGGAATGGGCGGCGAGGTCGCGCCAGGAATGCCCGGCCTCGTTGAGCACCACGAAGTCGGGCAGCGCGTCGGGATCGTGCTCCGGCAGCACCGTCTCGCGCGAGACGCTGACATGCGCCACCGGCCGCACCCCGCGCCAGGACTCGCGCACCCGCGCGACGCGCGGATCGTCCGGCGCGATGTACTCGCCCCGGCTCTCGACCCAGTGATGGTGCAGGTCGAGCACCACCGGCACGCTGTCGGCGAGCGCCAGCACCGCCTCGAGCCCGAAGGCGTTCTCGTCGTTCTCGACGGTGATGAGGTCGCGCGCCGTCTGCGACAGGCGCGGCAGCGCGGCGCGGAAGCCCTCGGTGCCGGGATCGCGTGCGCCGACATGGATGTTGATGTGCGCGCCGTGCGGGTGCCAGCCGTCGCCGTAGCCCAGCAGCGCCATCAGCTCGGCGTGGTACTCGAACTCTGCGATGCCGTTCTCGGACGCCGCCGGGTTGCGCGAGGCGATCACGCAGAACGGGCCGGGATGGAAGCTGAGGCGCACGCTGCCTGCGCGGGCGGCCTCGCCGCAGCGGGCGAGGCCCGCCTCCACGAGGCGGCGCATCTCGGGCTCGGCGTAGATGTCCCGCGCCACGGGATGGGTGTAGCCCGGCAGGACGTTGCTCGCCATGCGCAGCAGCCGCTCGATCGGCGGGCGCCCGGCGACCCAGGCGATCTGGCGCTCCAGGGCCCCGAGGTTGTGGCGCACCAGGCCCTCGATCTTCGCGCGGCGCGCCGCCGGCGCCAGCGCCGTCAGGGAGGCCATGGTCGCGTTGGTGAGGTTCATCCGAAGCGTCGCCTCGCGGGCGGCCTTCAGGGTCTTGAAGCCGTCCGGGGGCGGCGTGAGCACGAACTTGCAGCAGAAGCCGAGGCGAGGCGCATCATCGATCATGGGTCGAGAACGCCGGGCGCCGGGTTTCGTCACATCCGATCCGTGCATCGCCGCGGGCGGTCGATGCCGCAGGCGCGCGGGCCGGCCACGACGGAGCCGTTTCGCACGGTGCGGCGTTCCTTGCCGTGGGCCTCGACCGAACGACCATCCTCGAGCCGCCCAAGATCCTCTCATCTGGAAGCCACGATGCGCGCCGCCCTGCTAGCTCTCGTCCTCGCCCTCACCGCCGTCCCGGCCCTCGCGGCCCCCGCCTCGACGCGCGGCAACGCGGACCTGAAGAAGTACTGCACCGGCGACGCGCTGAAACTCTGCGGCGACATCGATCCCGACGATCCGGCGATGGAGGCGTGCTTCAAGAAGAACCGCGACGCGCTGACGGAGAATTGCCGCCGGGCGATCGACGCCTACGCGCAGTCCGGCGGCAAGTAGGGCCTACCGAGGAGAGGACCTCGACGACGGGCGCCCGCGCCCGTCATCCGGCCGTCACGCGCCCCCCTTAAGCGGACGCCCTCGCCGCCCCGGCGGCATCGCGTCCCGATACCATGCCCGAGCATGTCTGCCTCGACCCGCACGACCCCTACGCGCAGCGCGAGGTCCGGGTCGCCTTCGAGCGCATCGGGTCGGGCTTCCGCCTGATCGCGGCGATCGACGCGTGCGACGACGACATCCTGCCCGACCTCGTCGACGCGCAACGCGCCGACCTGATCCGCGAGATCGCCGACGCCGAACGGGCCGCCGACCGCGTCCCCCCGGCCTTCGTCGGCGCCCGGTCCCCGGCGCCGTGCTGAGGCTCGGCCGCCTCGACGACGCGGAGGACGTCGCGGCGTTCCCGGTCTGGGAACGCGGGCGCACGAGCCGGATGCCGTCCTATATCGGCGCGGCCCTCCTCGTCCTCCTCGTCGGCGACCTGCTGATCCAGCTTCTCCCGGCCTGACGGACGTCCGGGCTCGACGGGGCAGGAAGCGTCGTGTGCCGTCGATCTGCGCGCGTTCGGCAAGAGGCGTCGACGACCGGTCGCGTGACGCGCTTTCTTTCGTCCGGTCGGTATCCCGCCGGGCCGAAAGCCCTCTAAGGTCGCGCCGACCGCGAGCGCCCTCGCCGGCCCGAGCCGTGCGGCGACGGCCGCGGCCGGCCTCGCGCGAGTGTCCCCGTCCACCGGTCGCGCCATGGTCCACACCGGCTACAACCCAGCCCTCGTCGCCCTCTCCCTCGCGATCGCCGTGTTCGCCTCCTACACCGCGCTCGACCTCGCCGGGCGCATGCGCGGTTCCGCGCGCGGGCCGCGCTGGGCCTGGGTCGCCGGGGCCGCGCTGGCGATGGGCGGAGGCATCTGGTCGATGCACTTCGTCGGCATGCTCGCCTTCGAGATGGGGATGCCGGCCGCCTACGACCTCGGCCTCACGCTGGCCTCCCTGCTGATCGCGGTGGGCGCCACCGGTGCGGCCTTCGTGCTGATCAGCCGGCCGGGCGCGGGGTTGCGCGACATCCTCGTCGGCGGCCCGCTGATGGGCGTGGGCGTCGCCGGGATGCACTACACCGGCATGGCGGCGATGCGGGTGCCCGGCAACCTCGCCTACAGCCTGCCCGTCGTCGCGCTGTCGGTGGCGATCGCCGTCACCGCCGCCACGACCGCGCTCTGGCTGACCTTCCGGCAGCACGGCGTCGGGCAGAAGCTGGCGGCCGCGTTCGTGATGGGCCTCGCGGTCGCCGGCATGCACTATACCGGGATGGCGGCGGCGACCTTCACGGCGGAGGCGGCCGGCGCCCACGCGGCCCATGCCGGCGAGGTCCATGCCGGCGGCGGCGGCGCCGGGCAGCAGAACCTCGCGCTGGCCGTCGGCGGCGCGACCTTCCTGATCCTGTTCCTCGCCATGCTGGCCTCCTCCATCGACCAGCAGCGGGTCCAGCGCGAGCTGCAGGCCAGCGAAGCGCGGTTCCGCGCGGCGGTGCAGGCGGTGCGCGGCGTGCTCTGGACCAACGACGCCGAGGGCCGGATGGTGGGCGAGCAGCCCGGCTGGGCGGCGCTGACGGGGCAGACGCCCGAGGCCTATGCCGGGTTCGGATGGGCGAGCGCCGTGCATCCCGACGACGTGGCGCCGAGCGTGGCGGCCTGGAACGCGACGGTGGCGGCGCGCCGGCCCTTCGTGCACGAGCACCGGGTCCGCGCGCAGGACGGCGCCTGGCGCCATTTCGCGATCCGCGCCGTGCCGGTGCTCGACGACCGGGGCGGGATCACCGAGTGGGTCGGGGTGCACACCGACATCACCGAGCAGCGCGAGGCCGAAGGCGAGCTGCTGGAATCCAACGAAGAGCTGCAGCGCTACGCCTACATCGTCAGCCACGACCTGCGCTCGCCGCTCGTCAACGTCATGGGCTTCACCTCCGAGCTGGAGGAGGCCCGTCCCGAGATCCGCCGCGCCCTGGGGGACCACCCGGACGCCGAGCGGATCGACCGGGACCTCGGCGAGGCGCTCGGCTTCATCCGGGCCGCCGTCACCCGGATGGAGGGCCTGATCGCCGCCATCTTGAAGCTGTCGCGCGAAGGGCGACGGCGCTTCGCCCCCGAACCCCTCGCGCTGACGAGCGTCCTGCAGTCGCTCGCCGACGCGCAGCGCCACCAGATCGAGACCGCCGGGGCGACGGTCTCCGTCGCCGCCGACCTGCCCACCATCGTCGCGGACCGGCTGGCGGTCGAGCAGGTGGTCGGCAACCTGATCGACAACGCCGTGAAGTACCTCGACGCAGGCCGGCCCGGCCGGATCGCCATCACCGCCCGGCCGGCGGGCGGCGACCGCGTGCGCATCGCCGTCACGGATAACGGGCGCGGCATCGCCCCGCGCGACCACGCCCGCGTGTTCGAGCTGTTCCGCCGCTCCGGGGTCCAGGACCGGCCGGGCGAGGGGATCGGCCTGGCGCACGTCAAGGCGCTGGTGCGGTCGCTCGGCGGGCGCATCGACCTGACCTCGACGTTGGGCGAGGGCACCACCTTCGAGGTGACGCTGCCGCGCGAGGCGGCTACAGGTCGTGAGGCACACGGCGCCCCGACGACCCTGGCCGCGGAATGACCCTGGAGGCCGCCATGAACGCCGTCAGCATCGTGATGATCGAGGACGACGACGGGCACGCCCGGCTGATCGAGCGCAACATCCGCCGCGCGGGCGTGAACAACGAGATCATCCCCTTCCGCGACGGCACCTCGGCCCTGGACTTCCTCCTCGGGCCGGACGGCTCGGGCGAGGTCAGCGCGCGGCGCCACCTGCTGATCCTGCTCGACCTCAACCTGCCCGACATGACCGGGATCGACATCCTCGAGAAGGTGAAGGCCAACCCGCACACCAAGCGCTCGCCGGTCGTCGTCCTGACCACCACGGACGACAGCCGCGAGGTCCAGCGCTGCTACGATCTCGGCGCCAACGTCTACATCACCAAGCCGGTGAACTACGAAGGCTTCGCCAACGCCATCCGGCAGCTCGGGCTGTTCTTCTCGGTGATCCAGGTGCCCGAGAACCCATGACCGGCCCTCCCCCCGCCGCGGCCGGACCGGCCGGCACGGCCCGCATCCTCTACATCGACGACGACCCCGGTCTCGCGCGCCTGGTCCAGCGCGCGCTCGGCGCGCGCGGCTACGTGGTCGAGCTCGCCGCCGACGGCGATGCGGGGCTGGAGCGGCTGGCGCAGGGCGGCATCGACGTCGTCGCCCTCGACCACCACATGCCGGGGCAGACCGGCCTCGACGTGCTCCCGGCGATCCGCGCGCTGCCCGACGCGCCGCCGGTGGTCTACGTCACCGGCTCCGAGGACAGCCGGGTCGCCGTCGCCGCGCTGAAGGCCGGGGCGGTCGACTACGTCTGGAAGGACGTGCAGGGGCAGTTCCGCGAACTGCTCGGCGGCGCCATCGACACCGCGCTGCGCCAGGAGGCGCTGCGCCGGGACAAGGAACGCGCCGAGGCGGAGGTGCGCGCGGCGCGCGACCACGCCGTGATGCTGCTGCGCGAGGTCAACCACCGGGTCGCCAACTCGCTCGCCCTGGTGGCGGCGCTGACGCACATGCAGACCAGCGCCGTCTCGGACCCGGCCGCCAAGGCGGCGCTCGAGGAGATGCAGGCGCGGATCTCGGCCATCGCCGGCATCCACCGCCGGCTCTACACCTCCGACGACGTCGAGGCGGTCGAGCTCGACGCCTACCTCGCCAGCCTCGTCGAGGAGCTGCAGGCGGCGATGCGGGCCTCGGGGCGCGACCACGCCATCCGGCTGAGCGCCGACCCGGTGCGGCTCGCCACCGACAAGGCGGTCTCCGTCGGCGTGGTCGTGACCGAGCTCGTCACCAACGCCTACAAGTACGCCTACCCCGTGGACGCGGCCGGCGAGATCCGGGTCGAGCTCCGGCGCCGGGCCGAGGACACCCTCGAGCTCGCCGTCGAGGACGACGGGATCGGCTGGACCGGCGAAGGCCGGCCGCGCGGCACCGGCCTTGGCTCGCGCATCGTCCGGGCGATGGCGACGAACCTGCGCTCGGGCCTGTGCTACGTCCCCGACCGCGTCGGCACGCGGGCCGTGCTGTCGTTCCGGGCCTGACGGGCCCTCGCGGGTCTCGGCGCGCCGGCCCGACGACCGCGACCGTCGCCCCGCCGCGCCCGATATGCGACGATGCCGCCTCGCCGCGCTCCCATCGGACCCGCCCTCATGAGCCGCATCACCACCCGCCTCGATCGCCGCACGGCCCTCGGAGCCGCCGGGGCCGCCCTCGTCGGCCTTGCCGCCGACCCCGCGGCGGCGGAGCCGGACCGAGGCGCCACGCTGTTTCCCCTGGCGCAGACGACGATCCCCGTCACGGGGCTGGCGCAGGCCTTCCCGGTGCGGCGCATCTACTGCATCGGGCGCAACTACGCGGCGCATGCCCGCGAGATGGGATCGGACCCGGCCCGCGAGCCGCCGTTCTTCTTCCAGAAGCCGGCGGACGCGATCCAGGTGGTGGAGCCCGGCACGGTGGCCGACCACCCCTATCCGTCGCTGACGAAGAACTACCACCACGAACTCGAACTCGTCGCGGTGCTGAAGTCCGGCGGACGCGACATCCCGAAGGACCGCGCCCTCGACCACGTCTACGGTTACGCGACCGGCCTCGACATGACCCGACGCGACCTTCAGCGCGGCATGGGCGACCAGAAGAAGCCCTGGGAGGTCGGCAAGAGCTTCGACCGGTCCGCGCCGATCACGCCGATCCTGCCGGCGTCGACCCTCGGCCATCCCGCGCGCGGCCGGATCCGGCTCGCGGTGAACGGCACCGTGCGGCAGGATGCGGACCTGTCCGACATGATCTGGTCGGTCGCCGAACAGATCGCCAACCTCTCCGAGGCGTTCGAACTCAAGGCGGGCGACGTGATCTATTCCGGCACGCCGGAGAACGTCGGGCCGGTCGTGCGCGGCGACGTCCTGCTCGGCACCATCGACGGCCTGCCGCCGCTGTCGATCCGCATCGTCTAGGGCATCGCCTCGGAAAAGGAGCAACGCCCCAAAAAGTGGTTGCCTGATTTCGGAAAAGACGACTCGCGACGGCTGTCCTGAATCAGGGACCTGGGACGGTGCTCTCGACGTCCGATGCGGGACGGGCGGGCGGCGAGACCGGCGGCCCCGTCCGGGTGGCGATCCACAGGACGTTCCGCGGGCCGTCTCCGCTGGCGCGCGACCGCACCCGCACCTCCTCGACGGAGAAGCCCGAGCGGGCGAGCCGCGCCTTGAACTTGCGGTCCGGGCGGCCGGACCAGACGCCGAGGACGCCGCCCGGCCGCAGGGCGTAATGCGCGCGCTTCAGGCCCCAGGCGTCGTACAGGCGGTTGTTCTCGCCCCGGACCATGCCCTCCGGGCCGTTGTCGACGTCGAGCAGGATGGCGTCGAACATGGCCGGGCCGGATTGGATCAACCGGTTCACGTCCGCCTCGTGCAGGGCGAGGCGGGGGTCGTCGAGGCTGCCGGCGAACAGGTGCGCCAGGGGGCCGCGCGCCCACGCCACCACCGCGGGCACGAGCTCGGCGACGACGATCTCCGCATCCGGCCCGAAGGCGTCGAGCGCCGCCCGCAGGGTGAAGCCCATGCCGAGGCCGCCGATCAGCACGCGCGCCTTCGGCCGGTCCCGCAGCCGCGCCGCGACGAGGGTCGCGAGCGCGCGCTCGGACTCGCAGTGCCGGTCGCGCATCAGGTCCTGGTTGCCGACGGTGATCGCGAAGGCGTCGCCCTGCCGCATCAGGCGCAAGGTGGTCTTCTCGCCGGGGACGAGACCGGTGTCGACGTGGACCCAAGGCGTCACGGATATCCTCCCGCCGCCCGGCGGCGTGGTTGCAGCGCGCTCCCTGTACCAGCGGTTCGGAGGCGCCGCGAGAGGCGCCGCGAAGGGCGCCGTCGGTTCTCGCGACGCCTACTCGGTCGTCGCCGTCACCGCGATGCGGCCGAGCAGCGTCGCCGGGTCCTCGGCCGCCGCCACCTCGGCCGCGCTGAGGCCGGCCGGCTGCAGCGGCTTCACGCCGAGCCGGAGCTGGCCGGGCCGCGTGATGAAGCGGGCCACCGCCTGGCCCAGCTCGGTGGCGCCCGGCATGGAACCCAGCATTTGCGGGATGCCGAGGCGGGCGTAGGCGGCGTACTCGATGCGGACGTCCTCCGCCGCGACGCCCCTCTGCCGGGCCTGCATCGCCAGGACGCGGTCGAGCAGGCCGCGATCCTGGATGTCGAGGTCGAGGGATTGTGCGGTGGCGCCGAGCGCCGCCCGCGTCGCCGCCTCCGGATCGCGGCCGAACAGGTCCCGCGACACGTTCCCGACGACGGCGCGCAGCTTCGCCGTGCCCATTCCGCCGCCCTCGACGGCGATCTCGTGCACGGCGAGCTGCCGGCTCGCCTCGCTCCAGGCGAGGTCGGCCCTCACGCTGGTGGCGACGGCGGTGTAGCCGAGGGCGGCGAGCTGGCCGGACGAATCCTGCCCGGACACGAAGGCCGCCGGCACGGACAGGTCACGCATCGCGAAGCGAAGCCGCGTCGGCACGCCCTCGACGAGGTCGGAGGTCACGAGTTCGAGGCCGTCGAGGGCGAAGGCTGCCGCGCCGGCGCCTTCACCGCCTGTCGTGCCGTCCTTGGAGCCATCCTTGGAGCCGTCCTTGGCTCCAGACTTCGCGACCTCGATGCGGCCGAGCCGGATCGCGCCGACCTGGGGCACGAAGCGCCGGGCCTCCGCCGGGCCGACCCGGGAACCGGTCGCGGCCGCCGCCGCCATCCCGTCGATCAGGCTGCGCAGCGAGACGTCCTCGACCGCGACGGAGGCGACGCGCGCCGTGAGGTCCGGGCCGGCGGTCTCGAATCCGTCGAGCCGCACACTTCCCGGCGCACCGGCCGCGGCGGCGAGCCCGATCCGCGCGATCCGTCCGGTCGTCCCGTGCGGGTCCGCGTAGTCGAGGCCGACCGCCTCCAGGCTGCCGACCTGGAACGCGCCGAGGAGGTCGGCCGCGGCCGCCAGCCCGCGGGCGCTCGCGCCGGCGTCGGCCTCCTTGTCGAGGCTTGCCGCGATCCGGTCGAAGGTCGCGCCGAGGCCGGCGGCGGTGCGGCGGCTGCGGGCGTCGCGCCCGACGACCCGTGCGATCCGGACGACGTCGCCGTCCGGGCTCGTCAGCGCGATGCCGTCGAGCGCCGCGCCGACGAACGCCGCCTTCAGGGCGCTGGCGTCGTCCGCCGGGTGCGGCAGGAACGGGGCGAGCAGGTGGTCGGCGTCGACCCCGGCCGTCTCGAACCGCGCGAACGCGGCGCGGGCGGGCGTTGCGCCCTCCCCGAGGGCGACCGATCCCGGCCCGACCACGACCGCACCGATCCGGCCGTCGCCGACATCCGACAGGCGAAGGTCCTTCAGGCTGGCGACGGCCGAGCCGAGCGTGATCGCGAGGTCCGGCACCACGATTTCGCGGGCCTTCATCGCCGCGAGGCGCTCGCGCAGGTCGCCGGGCGCGGCGGGGTCGAGGAGCCGGGCGACGTCCTCGCGCGTCAGGGACGTGCCGCGCACCTCGATGCGGGGCGCGGTGAGCGTCATCGCGCCGGAGACGTAGCGGACGCCCTCGGCGACGAGGCCGTCGGCACCGAGGGCGGAGATGGCGGGCGCGGGCGCGTCGCCGCGGGAGAAGAACTCCGACGCCCTCGGCTTGGCGGGCCGCTCCTCGGCGTCGCGCGCGAAGAAGTCGGAACTCCGCGGCTTCGGCGCCTGCGCCGACGCGACGGCGATGCAGCCGAGGATCAGGACGGCTGATGGCAGGATCGGTTTCATGGCGGAGGGGCGTCCGGGCGTCGCGGTGCATCCACGAAGCGCAGCGCGCCGGATTTGTCGAGGCCGGCGGCCGCCGCATCCCCCGACGACGCGCCGAATCCCGGCGGCCCGAGGGGCTTGCCCGCCGCGTCCCGTCAGGAACCGGTCGCGAGCGCCGCCTGCCCGCGGGCTTTTAGGGGCACGATCCGGGTGGCGCGGGCGATCCGGCGCAGGCCGAGGGCCGCCAGCAGCCCCGCGGCGGCCAGGAACGGGCTCGCGACGACGAGCGCCGCCACCACCTCGGAGCCGATCAGCACCGCGAGCGCCTTCACCATCGCATCGAGGAAGACGAAGAACGCCGCGACGAGCAGCACGACGATCGTTCCCAGAAGCGCGAGCAGGCCGATCAGTGCGCGGATGTTGCCGTCGATCTCGGTCCGCGCGAGGTCGAGCGTGCGCCCGACGAGGCGGCTCGACTCGCGCAGCATCCCGAGGGTCAGCGCCAAGGTGCTCGCGGGTGTGCTCTCGGAGGTGCGATCCTGCATCGAGGGGAGCCGTCGTCCAGTCAGAGGGGCCGGCAAGGGAGCCAGGCAAACGCGCACCACCGCGGCGCGGCTACCAACCCCGGATGCGACCGGGCGTTCCCGGTGCGACCGCCTGCGTCCGGCTTCAGCGCGGCGAGACGGCTTCGAACCCGTCCCGGAGGCGCAGGCCCGCGACCCGTCCCGCATCCCAGATCGCGGCGAAGACCGCGTGGACCGCGCCGGCGACGAGGACGAAGGCGGCGACCGCGCAGAGGGGAAGGCCGAGGAGAAGCCCGATCACAAGCCGGGCGGCGACGCGCTCGGCGAGGCGGCGTTCGAGCCGCGTACCAGGGGCGAGGTCGAGCAGGCGTTCGTAGAGCATGGGGCACCCGCGCGATCGAGGACGGCGGAATTCGGCAGGGCCGCCAGACCCGAGGTGGCGGCACGACGGCGACGCAGGAACGCGCGGGCGACGCAAGACGACGTAATGCCGGGTCAACGACGCTGCCGGGCCGCCGTTGCATGGGCGGCCCGAAAAACCGCGACGGCCGCGTCAGCGCATCCCGGGGCTGGTGAAGACCTGCGCCGCCGGGGCGATCACGACGAGGTTCCCGCACGGCGCCTGGCGCGAGAGCACCGCGCTGGCCACGCCCCAGACGAACAGGCCGCGCCGGTCCTGCCCGACCACGGGCCCGCCGGAATCGCCGAAGCAGACGCGGCCGCCGTTCACGCGGGCGACCGTCAGCCCGGTGCTCGACGCCGCGACGGGCGTCAGGCCGACCGTGCGCAGCCGGCCGACCGTGCGGCCGGACACGCCGGTCCCGGCGACGCGCAGGCTGCGGGGCACCCGGCTCGGATCGGTGGCGAGCGGGACCGGCACGCGGTCGCGCACCGGCTCGGCGAGGCGCAGGACGGCGAGGTCGAGCGACAGGGTGTTCAGGTCGACGTCGACCACGTTCGAGGTCATCTGCCCGGGGTCGGGGCTGTAGCGCGCGGTCACGCGGGCGGTGCGGACCGGCTTCACCGGCTCACTGCCGCGGAAGAACACGACGAGCGAGCCGAGCGGATCGCCGTTGACGCAATGGGCCGCCGTGAGGATCAGGTCCGGGGCGATCAGGACGCCGGTGCAGCGCGAGAGGTGCAGGCCGTCCCCGGGGTCGGTCACGGTGCCGAGCCCGACGGTGGCCTGCGCGAGCGCGTCGCCCGCCCGCCCCGCGGCGCCGCCCTCGATCGCCGCCGCCGGCGCGGCCCCGAGCGCGAGCGCGAGCAGGGGCAAGGCGAGGTAGGCGATGGCGAGGTGGGGGGTGGCGAAGCCGGGAACGGAGAGGCGCGCATGCGGGCGAGCGGCCGCTCGGGACGGGATCGAAATTCTGAGCACGCAGGCCTCGAAGATGTGGGACACGTCGTCCAGACATCGTCCGCGCCCGTCCGGGGGCAAGCGGGCGCGAGGACGCGGGGCGTCGCGCCCTCAGGAATCGCGGCGGGTGTCGTCCTTCGCCTCGAGGTCCTTCA
Source organism: Methylobacterium sp. WL8 (assembly GCF_008040045.1). NCBI lineage: Bacteria > Pseudomonadati > Pseudomonadota > Alphaproteobacteria > Hyphomicrobiales > Methylobacteriaceae > Methylobacterium > Methylobacterium sp. WL8. Next base: position 21,639 of record NZ_VRVF01000026.1, read on the forward strand.
GCATGGCGATCACCGAGCGGCGGAGCTCCGCGTCGCCGATGGATTGGAACAGCCGCAGCAATTCGGCAGGGTCCGGATCGGAGGCCTGGACGCCGGTGCGCGGGCCGAGGAAGAACGCCGTGTCGACGCGAAGCAGTTCCGCGATCTTGCCCAGCAGGATCTGCGCCCGTTCGGATCGATCCGATCCGTCGTTCCGGCCGTCCTCCACGGTGGGCTCCTTACGCCACGGTCTCGTTATGCAACCTAGAATAAACTTACAAGACTCTATAAACAGGGCAGGATGGTGTCTGTCCAGCCGCCGGACGCGATATCCGTCGCGTCCGCGACCGGCGGGCGACGGCCGGCTCCGTCGTACGGCTCCTGCGAAAGGGCTGCGCAACGCATGATCACGAAGGCCCTCGACGTCACCTACGGCCTGTTCCAGGCCTTCGACCGGGCCGGCTCGGTCGACGCGTTGGACCGCACGCTGCTCGACGCGGTGTCCAAGCTCGGCGTCGAGAGCACGTTCGCCGGCATCATCCCGATCCCCGGCACCAGCCGTCGCGACCAGGCGGCCCACGTCCTGCTCGACAGCACGCCGCCCGGGTGGACCGAGCGCTACTTCAAGGCCGGCCACCTCTTCCGCGATCCGACCATCCGCCGCCTGACCGCCGACCTGACCCCGTTCCGCTGGTCCGACATCGAGCCGGCCTACCGCGCCGACGCCGCCGCCCGGCGGGTGATGGACGAGGCCGGCGACTTCCGCCTGCGCCAGGGCTTCACCGTGCCGCTGATCACCCTCGACGGGCGCGTCGCAGGGTTCAGCTTCGGTGCCGAGCGGTTCGACCCGTCGCCGGAGCTGCGCGGCATGCTGCAGCTCGTGGCGAGCTACGCCTTCGGCCGGTCGATCGCGCTCGGCGAAGGACCGCCGCGGCCGGAGGTCCGGCTGACCCCGCGCGAGCGCGAGGCCCTGCAATGGGCCGCCGACGGCAAGACCGAGTGGGAGATCGGCGAGCTGATGTCGATCTCCGAGCACGGCGCCGAGAAGCACCTGCGCTCGATCCGGACCAAGCTCGGCACCGCAAGCCGGACGCACGCGGTCGCGGAAGGGTTTCGTCGCGGGTTGCTGAAGTAGGCGCAGCAAGCCCTCGTATCGGATACCGGTTCGTCGAAAACGGCTGCCGGCGAGGTGGCGGCGCGGCCGACCGCAAACGCGGACGGATTGATCAAATCCAGTCAAGCTGCGCCAATTTTAAGTGCAGAATAGTACGCGAACGCGTACTTTCGGAGAAATACTTAGGAACGATACTGACGGCCAATCAATGGAGGCCGTCTTGATCCATATCGTCACCCCTGAGAACGTCGATCGTTACCGCGATGCCATGGAGCAGGCCTATCGCCTGCGGCACCAAGTCTTCGTCGAAGAGAAGGGCTGGCACGACCTCGCCAAGCCCGACGGACGCGAGATCGACCAGTTCGACGACGGCCACGCCGTCCACATGCTGGCGATGCAGGAGGACCGCGTCGTCGGCTACCAGCGCATGCTGCCGACCACCCGCCCCTACCTGCTCACCGAGGTGCTGCCGGAGCTCTGCGAGGTCGAGGCGCCGCGCAGCGCCCGGGTCTGGGAGTGGACCCGCTACGCCGTGCAGCGGGACGTGCGCGACCGCGGCCGCATCCTGAGCCCGGTCGGCAGCGCGCTGCTCGCCGGCATCGTCGAGTGGGGCCTGGAGAGCGGCATCGAGTCGATCGTCATCGAGATGAACCCGCTCTGGCTGCTGCGCCTCGTGCAGCTGCATTTCCGGGTGACGCCCCTCGGCCTGCCCTGCCGGATCGCCGGCGAGGACACCCTCGCCGTGGTCGCGGCCTTCGACGTGCGCACGCTCCGGCGCCTGCGCGAGACCCGGGGCGACGCCGCCTCCGTGCTCACCGCCCGGCCCGCCCTGCCCCAGCGCCTGGCCAGCTGAGACCCGTCCGCTCCGGCGGCGCCGCCGCCGGACCCCCGACAGACGCCAACACGCGAACGCACCGATGACCCGCCAGACCCTTCCCGCCCCCACCGAGCCCGACAACCCGATGGAGCGCCTCGCCGAGATCTGCATCGAGGCGCACGGCCTGATCGAGGAAGCCGGCACGCCGGAGATGAAGGCGACCCTCGAGGCCCTCCTCGTCCGGGTCGGCTTCGGCCTCGCCGAGCGCCTCGCGACGCAGCACCCCACGGCCTGACAAGGCCTTTCGCTTGATCGAAGCGGAGGCCGTGTCAGGCAAGCCCGCGCGGCGCTTGAGCGAAGCCCGAATCCGCCATCCCGAAGGGATCGACCGGATTTGGTCTGATCCCGCGCGCCCGGCCGGTGCCGCGTCCGCCGCCGGTCCGAAGGGGCCGGCGGCGCGTCCCGTCCGGCCGCCGGATTCGTTCCTGACGGACTTGTCCACCGCTCTTCCGGCGACCTCGGAGGATGGGAAACCGACTGGTAACGGACGCCGCGCCACGGTGTCCCCCGACCAGCACCGGAACCCGGACCGATGATGACCAAGGACCAGCTCGCGACCGAGCTGAAGCGCATCGCGACGACGCAGATCAGCGACATCACGCGCGCCGTGAAGGAAGGCCAGAAGTCCATCGCCCTCAACGAGGTGCGGGACATGGCCCACCGCCTCGAACGCCTGGCCGACGCCTTCCATCCGCGGCTCATCCCGGCGGCAGACGCCGCCGACCCCGGCGCCCAGGCCGCCTGACACCAGCCCTCGATGAGCCCGCCTCATCGAGGGCTGGCCCCCGCGATTGCGGGGCGGCGGCAATCCGCCGGACCTCATGGGTCCCGACCCATGGGACTTGCCATCGACCGTCGTCGGAGGTCCGCCGGCCCACGCAACCTGAGGAACGGGGCGTTCGATCATGATCCACGCATACTTCAACATCCGCCTCGACGACGCCTTCCTGCCGGAACGCACCGGGCAGCTCGTCCAGGACGCCGAGGAGGCGCGCGCGGTGGCGCGCACCATCATCCGCCGCCTCGTCGTCCAGCACGGCGGCGAGCCGCGCCTGCTGAACGCCGTGATGGCGGTCACCGACGCGGACGGCGCCAGCATCCTCGACCTGTCGTTCTTCGAGGCGCTCTACGTCCCCGTCGCGGCGCCGGAGCGCGCGGGCGCCGGGCGTCCGCGCTCGGGCCTGCGCGGCCAAATGGCTGATGGTGTGGCGGGTCGGATGGCGGGTCGAGTGGCGGCCACGTTCGGCGGCCGGGCGGCCGCGGCGTTCGCGGGCCTGGCTGCACGGATGCGCATGCTGCCCGCGCATCCGCGTCTCGCCGACGCGCTGCCGAGGCTGCGCGCGCATCTCGCGGCGGCGTCCGACCTGCTGTCGTTCCGGCGCGACCCGCGCCAGCGCTTCACGCTCCAGATCGAACCGGGCCGCTGACGGCGGGCGGCGCTCAGCCGACGAGGGCCAGCGCCTCCGCCTCGTCCTGAGGGATCACGTCGACCTCGACCTTGAGCTTCTGCTTGCCCGAGCCGCTGACGATGCCGTCGATCGGGGCGACGTCGCCGTAGTCGCGCCCGCGGGCCACGACGATGTGGTCGTCGCGCACGCCGATGCCGTTGGTCGGATCGAGGCCGAGCCAGCCGTCGCCGCACCAGACCGCGACCCAGGCGTGGCTCGCGTCGGCGCCGCGCAGGCGCGGCCGGCCGGCCGGCGGGATCGTCCGGAGATACCCGCTGACATAGGCCGCCGGCAGCCCCATCCCGCGCAGGCCCGCGATCATCACGTGGGCGAAGTCCTGGCAGACCCCGGCGCGCAGGGCGAAGGCCTCCGAGAGCGGCGTGTGCACGTCCGTGGCCTTCGCGTCGAAGCGGAAGTCGGCGCGGATGCGCGTCATCAGGTCGAAGGCGGCGCCGTAGGCGCTGCGCCCGGGCGAGAAGCTCTTTCGCGCATAGTCGGTCACGTCGGGCAGCAGCGGCACCCGGGCGCTGGGGAACAGGAAGTGGACCGGCGCGTCCGCCCCGAGGTCGCGGGACGCGATCGCGGCCGCCCGCGCCGCCTCCCAGCCGCGGCCGGATTCGGGGGCGGGCGGCGGCGCGCGCTCGACCCGCACCTTCGACAGCGCCTCGACCCGGAACCGGGTGTGCGGCGCGTCCAGGGTGATGCCCACGGTCTCGATGCCGAACGTGTCGCGCCGGATCACCGCGGTGGCCGGGCTCGGGTCGATCGTCACCACGCTCTCGATCACCGACTGGCCCTCGCCCTCGGCGGGCTTCAGGCGCAGCGAGCAGCGCGCGAAGCTCACGGGCTTCGCGTAGGTGTAGGTGGTGACGTGGCGCAGCGTGTAGATCACGCCAGCCCCGCCAGCTTCTCGGGCCGCAGGGCGTGGGGGCCGTTGGGGAAGTAGCGGCCGGCGATGGTGTCGGCGAGCCGCTCCAGGTCGTCCTCGATCCGCGTCAGCCCGACGACGTCGAAGTCGGCGGCCTCGCCGCTGCGGAGCGCCGCCACGATCCGTGCGGCCAGGCGGCAATGCGGCTCGGGGATGCCGTCGGCCGAAAGCGCCGGCAGCTCGGCCAGGTGCCGGCCGATCGCCTCCGCCTGGAAGGCGACCGAGCGCGGGTTGTAGGGGTCGAGGAGCACCATGTCGCGCACGGGGTCGAGGGCCACGCCCTGCATGTAGCGCGCGCCGTAGGTGACCTGCGAATCGGTGAGCGACAGCAGCACGCCGAGGCAGTCGGCCCCGGCCTCGTCGTGGGCGAAGGCCAGGGTGAAGGCGCTGGTGTTGATCGCCCGCTCGATCCGCCGCCCGAGGTCGACGAAGTGCCATCCGGCGGCGCGGTTCATGTTCTCGTGCGTCAGCCCGGAGAGCGCCGCGATGTGGCTCAGCGCCCGCTCGGCCCGCCCGAGCAGCTGCGATTCGGTGAACGCGCGGGCGGCGTCGAGGGAGAGCAGGTCGATCAGGTCGGCGAGCACCCGCCACGCCTCGCCCGAGAGCCGGGCGCGCAGGGTCGCCGCGTTGGTGCGCGCCGAGATCACGTGGGCGCGGGCCGAGCCGTGCACCTCGCGCCCGACCAGGGCCTCCTGCGCCAGCGCCGCGGTCGGCATGTCAGCGGACCGGGTCGCGCCCCATTCCTCCAGCAGCGCGCGGATGCGCAAGGCGGTGGGGGCCTCGGTGTCGCCCGAGATGTCGGTGACGACGGCGTCGCCCACGCTGCGCAGATGCGCCAGCGTCAGGCGGATCACCGCCTCCGCGCGCTCGACGTAGCGGCCGAACCAGAACAGGCTGTCGGCCGCCCGCGAGGGCAGGTGACCGGAGATGCGCCGCACCCGCGGCGTGGCCTGCTGCCCGAGATGCCGGACGTCGACCGGGTTCTCGGAGAGGATCCAGACGTCGGCCGAGCGGATGCCGAGGCGCATCTCGATCGGGTCGACGTTCTCGCGCTCGGAGACCCGGCAGAAGCCGCCCGGCATCACCCGCCAGCCGTCGGGGGTGCGGGCCGCGAAGACGCGGAGCGCGAAGGGGCGGGGGACGAGGTGCAGGCCCCGGTCGGTCCGCTCCCAGGCCGGCATGGTCGAGAGCGGGCCGAGGTCCTGGCCCACGAAGTCGAACGGCCGGTCCCGGAAGGCCGCGAGCACCCGCTCGCGTTCGGCCGCGAGCGCCTGCGGCCCGAGGATCGCGTCGCGCCCCGCCCCGCGCTGCGGCGTGGCGGCCGGGCGCAGCGTCATCGCGTCGAGGTTGTCCCGGACGTGGGCGAGCCCGGCGGGATCGCCGCACCACCAGGCCGGCGGGCTCTTCAGCTTCAGGCCCTCGCCGAGGAGGCGCTGGGCGATGCCGTCGAGATAGGGGCTGAGGGCCGCCGACTCGACCACGCCGGAGCCCGGCATGTTGGCCATCACCAGGCTGCCGTTGCGCAAGGCCTCGATCACCCCGGGGATGCCGAGCCGCGAGGCCGGGTTGAGCTCCAGCGGATCGAGGAAGTCGCCGTCGATCCGGCGCCAGACCGCGTCGGCCCGCTTCAGGCCGGAGACGGTGCGCACGTGCAGGCACCCGTCCTGCATGACGAGGTCGTCGCCTTCCACGAGCATCAGGCCGAGATAGCGCGCGAGCGCGGCCTGCTCGACGTAGGTGCTGCTGTAGGGGCCCGACGTCAGCAGGCAGATGCGCGGGTCCGAGCGCGCGGCGCCGGACGCCAGGCCCTCGCGGAACGCCTGGAAGAAGGCGGGGAAGCGCTCGACCTGCAGGCTTTCGAGCACGTCCGGGAAGGTGCGGCCGAGCACCATCCGGTTCTCCAGGGCGTAGCCGAGGCCGGAGGGCGCCTGCGTCCGGTCGGCCAGCACCCGCCACGCCCCGTCCGGCCCGCGGCCGATGTCGGCGGCGTAGAGCTTGAGCCAGCGCCCGCCGGGGGGCGAGACCCCCTGCAGCGGGCGCAGGAACTCGGGGCTGCCGGCGACCACGGCCGCGGGCAGCAGGCCGTCGGCGACGAGGCGGCCCGGCCCGTAGACGTCGGCGAGGACCGCCTCCATCAGCTCGGCCCGCTGGATCAGCCCGGCGCTCAAGCTCCGCCACTCGGCCGCCTCGATCACCAGCGGCAGCGAGCCCAGCGGCCAGGCATGCTCGCGCTGGTCGCCGTAGATGCGGAACGAGATGCCGGTGTCGCGGATGTGGCGCTCGGCCGAGACGAAGCGGGCCATGATCTCGGGCTCGGAGAGCCGCGCGAGCCGTTCCAGCAGCCGGGGCCACGCGCCGCGCGGGCGACCGTCGGCGTCGCGGTACTCGTCCGGGCGTCCGGGCTCGGGCCGATAGCCGTCGGTCCAGCGGGCGAGCCGGTCGGGCTCGTCCGCCGCGTCCGGCCCGGTCGCCGCCTGATACCCCGCCGTGACCTGTGCCGCCCCCAGCGTCGAGCTCATGTCGGTTTCGGCGTTCTCAGGTCGAGGGTGTGGGGGAATTCGGGGTTGGTCTCGGGCGCCGGCATCGCGACCTTGCCCGGCGTGTGGCCGTGGGCCTGGAAGCGGGCCAGCCGCCGCCCCTCCGCCTCGTAGGTGTTGACCGGATGGGTCTCGTAGTTGCGCCCGCCCGGATGGGCGACGTGATAGCGGCAGCCGCCGAGCGAGCGCCCGCTCCAGCTGTCGAGGATGTCGAAGGTCAGCGGCGAGTGGGCGGGGATCGTCGGGTGCAGCGACGAGGCCGGCTGCCAGGCCTTGAACCGCAGGGCCGCCACCGCTTCGCCGTTCGTGCCGGTGCCGGTCATCGGCAGGCGCCGGCCGTTGCAGGCGATGACGTGGCGGCCGGGCACGAAGCCCTCGACCTTGACCTGCAGGCGCTCCACCGAGCTGTCGACGAAGCGGACGGTGCCGGCACTGGTCCCCTCCTCGCCCATCACGTGCCACGGTTCCAGCGCCTGACGGAGCTCGAGCTTCACGCCGCCATGCTCGACCCGGCCGAAGACGGGGAAGCGGAACGCGGCCTGCGCCTCGAAGGCCGTGGGGTCGAAGTCGTAGCCCGCGGCCCGCAGATCCTCCAGCACGTCGAGGAAGTCGGCCCAGAGGAAATGCGGGAGCATGAAGCGATCGTGCAGGCCCGTGCCCCAGCGGACACAGCCGCCGACCTGCGGCTCGCGCCACAGCCACGCCACCAGCGCCCGCAGCAGCAATTGCTGCGCGAGGCTCATGCGCGGGTCCGGCGGCATCTCGAAGGCGCGGAACTCGAGCAGGCCGAGCCGCCCGGTCGGCCCGTCGGGCGAGTACAGCTTGTCGATGCAGATCTCGGAGCGGTGGGTGTTGCCGGTGACGTCCACGAGGATGTTGCGGAACACCCGGTCGACGAGCCAGCGCGGGATGTTGGGCTCGTCCGGGCCCGGCACCTGCGCCAGCGCGATCTCCAGCTCGTAGAGGCCGTCGTGGCGGGCCTCGTCCATGCGCGGGGCCTGGCTCGTCGGGCCGATGTAGAGGCCCGAGAACAGGTACGAGAGCGCCGGGTGGCGCTGCCAGTACAGCACCAGGCTCTTCAGGAGGTCGGGCCGGCGCAGGAACGGCGAGTCGTCGGGCGTCGCGCCGCCCATCACCACGTGGTTGCCGCCGCCCGTCCCGGTGTGGCGCCCGTCCACCATGAACTTTTCCGCGCCGAGCCGCGTCTGCCGCGCGTCGGCGTAGAGGTCGGTGGTGATCGCCACCGCCTCGCGCCAGGAGGTCGCCGGGTGGACGTTGATCTCGATCACGCCCGGGTCGGGGGTGACCTTGATGACGTTGAGGCGCGGGTCGAAGGGCGGCTCGTAGCCCTCGACGTGGATCGCCAGCCCGAGCTTGTCCGCCGCCGCCTCGAGCACGCCGATCAGCTCGAGGTACTCGTCGGCGCGCTGGGTCGGGGGCATGAACACCCGCAGCGTCCCGTCGCGGGGCTCGACGGCGAGCGCGGTGCGCACCGCGACGCCGGTGATGCCGCCGCCGTTGACGGTCGCCTTCCCTGCCTCCTTGCCCGGCCCCTCGCCCGGATGTCCCTCGCCCGGATGTCCCTCGGGCAGGGGATCGCGCGGCTCCAGCGGGTCCTGCGGCTGGTAATAGGGGTAGTGCTCCGGCGGCACGTGCGGGAGCGAGCCGAGCGGCAGGCGGAAGCCGAGCGGCGAGTCGCCGGGCACCAGGAAGGCCTGGCCTCGCCGGAAGGCCCAGGCCTCCGAGATCCAGACCCGGTCGGAATCGCCGTCCTTGCCGGTGGGCAGGCTCGCGAGCGGCAGGACGAAGCCGGCCGGATTGCCGAGCCCCCGCTCGTAGACGCGGCTGATGCGCGAATCGAACTCCACCGAGCCGCTCTTGGCCTCCTGCGTCGTCACGTTGACGGGAAGCTCGGCGGTCTTCTCCTCCCAGTGCGCCGGGTCCTCGTAGGCCGGCATCACGTAGTCGCCCAGGCCGAAATGCCCGGCGACCGCGTCGATCAGCTTGCGCGCGGCGTCGGCGTCGGCCGACTTCGGGGCGTCCTCCCGCGCGATCAGGTCGGCGTCGCGCCAGATCGGGCGGCCGTCGCGGCGCCAGTAGAGCGCGAAGGCCCAGCGCGGCAGGCTCTCGCCCGGATACCACTTGCCCTGGCCGTAATGCAGCATGCCGCCCGGCGCGAAGCGGTCGCGCAGGCGCCGGATCAGCTGGTCGGCCAGCCCCCGCTTCGACGGGCCGACGGCGGCGATGTTCCACTCGGGCGCCTCGAAGTCGTCGATCGAGACGAAGGTCGGCTCGCCGCCCATGGTCAGGCGCACGTCCTGGGCGACGAGGTCGGCGTCGACCCGGTCGCCGAGCACGTCCATGGCGGCCCAGACCGCGTCCGAGAACGGCTTGGTGATCCGCGGGCTCTCCTCGACCCGGGTCACGGTCATCTCGAAGCCGAACTCGACCTTGGCCGGCTCGGCCAGCCCCGAGATCGGCGCAGCCGAATGGTAGTGCGGGGTGGCGGCGAGCGGGATGTGCCCTTCCCCGCAGAGCAGGCCGGAGGTGGCGTCGAGGCCGATCCAGCCCGCTCCCGGCAGGTAGACCTCGGCCCAGGCGTGCAGGTCGGTGAAGTCGGTCTTGGTGCCCTCGGGGCCGTCGACCGCGGTGGTGTCGGGCACGAGCTGGATCAGGTAGCCCGAGACGAAGCGGGCGGCGAAGCCGATGCGGCGCAGCACCTGGACGAGGAGCCAGCCGGAATCGCGGCACGAGCCGCTCTTCAGGGTCAGGGTCTCGGCCGGCGTCTGGACGCCCGGCTCCATGCGGACGCCGTAGGCGACCTCGCGGCTGATCTGCGCGTTCAGCGCCACGAGGAACAGCACGGTGTTCGGCTCGGCCGGCAGGCGCGTCAGGAAGTCGTCGATCTCGGGCCCCTGCGCGTCGTCGAGGACGCGGTAGGGCGCGAGCTCGGCGACGAGGTCCGGGGCGTAGGCGAAGGGGCGGGTCTGCGCGTAGTCCTCGACGAAGAAGTCGAACGGGTTGATCACCGACATGTCGGCGGTGAGGTCGACCTCGATCTTCAGCTCGCTGGTCTTCTCCGGGAAGACCAGCCGGGCGAGCCAGTTCCCGTTCGGGTCCTGCTGCCAGTTCACGAAGTGGTTCTCCGGGGTCACCTTGAGGGTGTAGGAGGGGATCTTCGTGCGGGCATGCGGCGCCGGCCGCAGGCGGATCACCTGGGGACCGAGCGCGATCGGCCGGTCGTAGGTGTAGTGGGTGACGTGGTGCAGGGCGGCTTTGATCGACACGGGCACTCTCGTCTGGGCGAAGCAGGTGGCGGCCGGACCGAATCCGGCGGTGCCCTCGTCTTCGCCTTATGCGGCAAAGGGGGGGAGGCAAGCAATTTCCATGCGGCCTCCGGCTCCCTGCGGCGCGCCGCGTGAATTCCGCTCCGCCCGCCTCTTCGCACGCCCCTTCGCCTGCCCCTTCGCCCGCCCGGGGAACTTTGCCGGGCAAGCCCGTTTGATGCGGCGAGGGCGGGCCGCCTGCCTGCGCTCGCCGACATCTGCCGACGACGCCTTCGACGACAGGGTGCTTGCCCGCCTCGGGCGCCGGGACCCGCCATGAAGATCTTCCAGTGCCAAGCCTGCGACCAGCCGCTCACGTTCGAGAGCACGGCCTGCGACAGCTGCCAGCGGCGCCTCGGCTACGTCTGCGAGGTGCACGAGATCTCGGCGCTGGAGCCGTCCGGGCAATCGGCCCATCCCGGCTCGGGCGCGGCGCAGACCTTCCACGCCTACGCGCGCCCCGGGCCGCGCTACCGGTTCTGCGCCAACGCCCGGCACGCGGCCTGCAACTGGCTCGTCCCGGACGACGCGCCCGAGACGTTCTGCGTCACCTGTCGCCACAACCGCGTGGTGCCCGACCTGACGCTCGCCTGGAACCTGACCCGCTGGCGCCAGGTGGAGGCGGCCAAGCACCGGCTGTTCTACTCGCTGCTGCGCCTCGACCTGCCGCTGGCGACGCGGGCCGCCTACACCGACGGGCTCGCCTTCGACTTCCTCGTCGACCCGTCCGAGAGCTTCCTGATCGGGCCGCCGGTGCTGACGGGCCACCTCAACGGCCTGATCAGCATGAACATCGCCGAGGCCGACGACGTCGAGCGCGAGCGGCGCCGGATCCGCTTCGGCGAGCATTACCGCACCCTGCTCGGGCACTTCCGTCACGAGATCGGGCATTACTTCTGGTACCTGCTCGTCCAGAACAGCCCGCACCTGTGGACGTTCCGCAACTTGTTCGGCGACGAGAGCCTGAACTACGTCGGCGCCCTGCAGACCCACTACGCCCACGGCGCCCCGAGCGATTGGGAGGAATCCTACGTCTCGGCCTACGCCACCAGCCACCCGTGGGAGGACTTCGCCGAGACCTGGGCGCACTACCTGCACATCGTCGACACGGTGGAGACCGCATCCACCTTCGCGCTGCAGCTGCGGCCGCAGCTGCGCCGGGGGCCGAGCGAGCCGGTGGTGATCGACTTCGACCCCTATCGCACCCCCGACCTCGACAAGCTGATCGCGGCGTGGCTGCCCCTCACCTACGCGGTGAACTCGCTCTCGCGCAGCATGGGCCAGCCGGACCTCTACCCGTTCCGCCTGACGCCCGCGGTGATCGCCAAGCTCGCCTTCGTCCACGAGCGCATCTACGCGGTGCGCGGCGACATGGGTCCCCAGGCCGGCGCCGAGGCGGGCGCCGACATCCTGCGCGCGGTGATCGCGGGGTTGCGCCAGAAGGTGGCGGTGCCGAACGCGTGAGCGCTGCGGGCACCCTGCGTCCGGCCGCGGCGAAGGGCCGTCTTCCTCAGGCGGATTTCGCCGCCCGGTCCGCCTTGAACGCCGCGTGCTCGGCGAGCAGGTCGCCCGACAGCGCCTTGGCGATCAGCGCGCGGGTCTCGGCCACGCCGTAGAGCGCCACGAACGAGCCGAAGCGCGGGCCGCGGGCCTCGCCGAACAGCACGTTGTAGATCGTGGTGAACCACGCCTGCGACACGCCGGGCCGCCCGTCCGGGCTCTTGCCCTTGCCCGACAGGTCCGGGAAATGCCGCCGGCCGACCTCGTAGACCACCGCCTGGAGGCCTTCCGGATCGGTCGAGCCGTCGTGCTCGGCGAGCGACGCGGAGAGGTCCTCGAGGGCTGCGCGCTCCTCCGGGCTCGGCGCGCGGTAGCTCTTGGCCGGGCGCACGAAATCGCGAAAGTACGCCAGCGCGTGGCCGACGAGCCGGTCGAGGCCGGGATGGGTGTCGGGTCCGACGTCGGCGGCATAGCGGCGGATGAAGCCCCAGAGCACCCCCGGCTCCTCGGCGTTGGCCACCGCCACGAGGTTGAGCAGCATCGCGAAGCTCACGCCGCCCTTGGCCCCGCCTTCCGCGCCCTCCCCGATCCGCTCCGGCGCGGGCGGGTTTCCGGCATGGATGTGCCAGACCGGGTTGCCCAGGCGCAGCTTGGCGTCCTGCCCGGCGTAGCGCTCGGAGAAGTTCAGGACCTCGTCGACGTGCCGCGGGATCACGTCGAAGAACAGCCGCTTGGCCTCGCGCGGCTTGTTGTACATGAACAGGCTCAGGCTCTCGGGCGTGCCGTAGGCGAGCCAGTCGTCGATCGTGAGCCCGTTGCCCTTCGACTTCGAGATCTTCTGGCCCTTCTCGTCGAGGAACAGCTCGTAGTTGAAGCCTTCCGGCGGCTCGCCGCCGAGCGCCCGGGCGATCTGCCCGGAGAGCTTCACCGAGTCGATCAGGTCCTTGCCCGCCATCTCGTAGTCGATGCCGAGCGCCACCCAGCGCATCGCCCAGTCGGGCTTCCATTGCAGCTTGGCGTGGCCGCCGGTGATCGGGGTCTCGTAGGCCTCGCCCGTCTTCGGGTCGCGCCAGGCGAGCGTCCCCTTGTCGGCATGCACCGCGTCGATCACCACCTGCATCACTTCCCCCGTCACCGGGTGAAGCGGCAGGAACGGCGAGTACGAGGCCGAGCGCTCGGCGCGCAGCGACGGCAGCATGATCGCCATCACCGCGTCGTAGCGCTCCGCGACCCGCATCAGGGCCTCGTCGAACGCACCGGAGCGGTAGCACGCGGTGGCCGAGCGGAACTCGTAGTCGAAGCCGAAGGCGTCGAGGAAGCGGCGCAGCTCCGCGTTGTTGTGCGCGCCGAAGCTGTCATGCGTCCCGAACGGATCGGGCACCCGGGTCAGCGGCTGGTTGAGGTGGCCGGCCAGCATCGCGCGGTTCGGGACGTTCTCGGGCACCTTGCGCAGGCCGTCCATGTCGTCGGAGAACGCGATCAGCCGGGTCGGCACGGCGTCCTTCGTCAGGACCCGGAAGGCGTGGCGGACCATCGAGGTCCGCGCCACCTCGCCGAAGGTGCCGATATGCGGCAGGCCCGACGGGCCGTAGCCGGTCTCGAACAGCACCTCGTGCTTGGGCCGGCGCTCCAGCCGCGCCACGAGCTTGCGCGCCTCCTCGAACGGCCAGGCGGCGGCGTGGGCTGCGGCCTCGATCAGGTCGGGGTCGAGGTGGAGAGGCGCGGACATGGGCTTCGAGACGCTTCGCGTGTGACATGGGGTTTTTGCGGGTGCGGCACCCTAGAGCATTTTCGAGCGAGGGGGATGCCGGCTCGCGTGAAGAAAATGCAATCCCGCAACAAGTGAGAATATTTTCGGTGATGCAAAGATCACTGAAAATGCTCTCGTGCGGTTTACCGCGATGCGAAATCCGAAAAGGACCAGAACGCAGGGCGCGAAGAGCGCACCGCGGAGCGAAAGCCCAAACCCAAGCCCGCGGAGGCGGGCGCCGGCGATCGAGGCGTCAGGAACGCAGGGCCGGCGCTTTCGAGCGATGGCCCTGAATCAGAACGGGCTCACGGGGAAGAACCGCAGGTACAGCTCGGTGTACTTCCCGTCGTCCCACACCCGCTGGAGCGCGTCGTCCAGCGCCCGCGACAGGGCCGCGTCCTCCTGTCGGGTGATCAGCCCGATGCCTTCGCCGAAGTAGCGGTTCTCCAGGTAGTCGCCGCCGGTCAGGGCGCAGCAATTGCCCGCCTCCAGGCCGCCGACCCAGAGGGCGAGGCCGAGCCCGTCGGCGAAGACGTAGTCGGCCTCGCCGCGCTTCACCGCGCCCTCGGCGGAGGCGAGGTCGGAAAACGGCTTCGCCTCGGCCTTGGGAAAGAACGCCTGGAGGTAGGCGGCGTGGGCGCTGCCGCCGACCACCGCCACCGACTTGCCCGCCACCGACTTGCCCGCCAGCGCGCCCGCCGAGGGAACCGGCAGGCCGCGGTCGACGCGGGCGGCGAAGCGCGCCGGCCACCGGAAATAGGGCCGCGTCGCGGCGAACGTCGCCCGCAGCGTCGGCGTCAGCGGGATCGCGGCGGCGACGACGTCGCCCTGCTTCTCGGTCAGGCCGTCGAGAAGGGTGTCGAAGCGCCGGGCCTGCACGGTGCAGGTGATCGCCAGCTTCTCGCAGACCGCGCGGGCCAGCTCCACCGCGAAGCCGGTCGGGTTCCCGTCGGGGCCGGCGAAGTGCAGCGGCGGGAACTCGTCGTCGGTCAGGAAGCGCACGGCCCGGCCGGTCTGCGGCGCCTCGACCCGCTCGCCGCGGCTGCGCGGGTTCCAGAAGTTGGGCACCGTCACCGCCGCGGGCGCTTGCGGGGCGGCAACGGGCTGGGCGCCGGCCCGCGGCATCGCGGCGGCGCAGGCGAAGAGCGCTAAGAGAATAGTCTTTGAAAAGGACATCGTCCTTGCACCCTGAGCGCGCGCGCCTATGATCGCGGAGCGCCGACGGCGCGATGGGGAGGGGGTCCGGCTCACGTCCTCGCCTTAGCACGTCCTGGAGCCGACGGCAGCCGGCGCCCCGTGTCGTTCCTCCGCTTCCTCGGCCCCTCCCCCGGCCCACCGGCTTTGCCGCCGGAGATCGCGTTCCTGGCGGACGCGGGCGTCGATCCAGAGCTGCTGCGTCGCGCCGCGGATTTGGCCGAGGCGAGCGGGACCGACGCGGCGACCGCCCTTCTGCGCGCCGGGCTGATGGACGAGGAACCGTATTACCGGGCCCTCGCCCAAGCCCTCGAGGCCGAGTACCTCGACGGGCCGATCCCGCTCGGCATGGGCGCGCGCTTCCCCGACAGCCTGTCGCTCGGCATGGCGCCGCTGGTGCTGGGGGCGGGCGCCCCGGCGGTGCTGGCGCCGCGCGGGCGGCAGATCGCCGAACTGCTCGCCGGGCGCAGTCCGCGCGGGCGGATGCCTGCGGTGACGAGCCCGACGCGCCTGCGCGCGGCCCTGTTCGCGGCGATGCCGAAAGCCATCGCCGAGTACGCCGCCGACGACCTGGAAGCGAAGGCGCCGGGTTGGGCCTTCGGCACCCGGCCGCTCGGGCCGGGTCTGGCGCTCGCCGCCCTGATCGCCTGCGCCGGCACTCTCGCCTTCGAGGCCCTGCCGCCGATCCTTGCCTTGATCCTCGTCGTGGCGGCGCAGACGCTGTTCCTGGCGATGGCGATGTTCCGCGTCGGAGCCCTGTTCATCCCCTCCCCGACCGTGCCGCCACCAGTCGTCGCGCCCTTGAACGACCGCGACCTGCCGACGTACACCGTCCTCGTGGCGCTCTATCGCGAGGCCCGCGTGGTGCCGCGCCTCGTCTCGGCGCTGGCCCGGTTCGACTACCCGTTGGCCAAGCTCGACCTGAAGTTCGTCGTCGAGGCGGACGATGCCGGCACTATCGCCGCCCTCGCGCGGATCCCGCTGCCCGCCCGCTTCGAGGTGATCGCGGTTCCCGACGGCCGGCCGCGGACGAAGCCGCGGGCGCTCAACGTCGCCCTGCCTCTCGCCCGCGGCGAGCTGCTCGTGGTCTACGACGCCGAGGACGTGCCCGACCCGGGCCAGCTGCGCCTCGCCGCCGAGATCTTTGCGCGGGCGCCCGCCAGCACCGCCTGCCTGCAGGGCCGCCTGGTGATCGACAACCCGGAGGATTCCTGGATCGCCCGGTGCTTCGCCCTGGAATATGCCGGCCTGTTCGACGTGCTGAACCCGGCGCTGGCGCACTGGCACCTGCCGATGCCGCTCGGGGGAACCTCGATGCACGTCCGCACCGCGGTGCTGCGCGAGCTGCACGGCTGGGACGCGCGCAACGTCACCGAGGACGCCGACCTCGGGATGCGGCTGGCCTGCGCCGGCTACCACGTCGGCGACCTGCCGAGCGCGACGATCGAGGAGGCACCGATCGTGCTGCGGGCCTGGCTGCACCAGCGCGTCCGCTGGATGAAGGGGTTCCTGCAGACCACCGTCACCCACGGCCGCAACCCCATCGAAACCTATCGGCGCCTCGGGCGCCTCGACACGCTCTGCGCCGCGACGCTGATTCCCGGCGCGGTCGCCTCCGCGCTGGTCTACCCGGTCTTCCTCGTCTGGGCGTGCGCCGACTTCCTGCTCTTCGAGATTCCGGTCGCACCCGAGTTTTGGCGCAACCTCCCCATCGGCGTCGCGATCACCCTGTTCCTGTCAGGCATCACGGCCCTGATCCTGCCGCCGGCGCTCGGATGCATCCGCCGGGGCTGGTGGGACCTCCTGTGGTTCGTGCCGGTGATGCCGTTCTACTTCGCCCTGGTGAGCGTCGCCGCGTGGCTCGCGGTGATCGAGTTCGTCCGCGCGCCCTCGCAGTGGAACAAGACGGAGCACGGGCTGTCACGCACCTCGCGCAGCGGCGTGCTGCGTCCGCGACGCCCGGCGGCGTGAGGCCGGGCCGCCTGGGGCGGCCGATCAGATCCGCTTGGCCAGTTCCGCCGCCGTCTCGTCGGCCGGGCGCATCAGGTTGAGCGCGCCGAGGAAGCGGTTCTTGCCGTCCATCACGTAGACCAGGGCGGTGTGCTCCATCGTGTAGTCGCCGTCCCTGCCCGGCACCTTGCGGCTGTAGGCGCGATAAGCCTTCACGGACGCCGCCACCTGGGCCGGGCTGCCGGTGAGCCCGGTGATCCGCGGATCGAAGCTCGACAGGTAGGCCTTGAGGCTCGCCGGCGTGTCCCGATCCGGGTCGACGGTGATGAAGGCGACCTTCATTGCCTTGGCCTTCGGCCCGAGCGCCGCCAGCACGTCCGAGATCTGCTGCAGGGTCGTCGGGCAGATGTCGGGGCAGTGGGTGAAGCCGAAGAACACGAGGTGCGTCGCGCCGGCGAAGTCGGCCTCGGTGACCGCCTTCCCGTCCTGATCCACTAGCGTGAACGGCCCGCCGACGCTCGAAGCCGCCACCTCCGTCCGTTCCGGCATCAGCGTGAACACGGCCGCGGCCGTGAGCCCGACGAAGCCGAGCACGAAGGCGATGATGGGCAGGAGGGAGCGGCGCATGGAGGTGACCTTCTCGCGAAGGCCGCTGGAACAGCATGGGCGGCCGCGGGTGGCAAGGTCGGGGCACTTCTAAGGACCCTGGCGCTTTGCCTCAGGCCTCGGTATCCACCGCCACGGCCATCCGCCTGGACGCCGGCGCGCCGATCAAGCGCCGACCGCGTGAGGCCTCGACCAACGCGGTCAGGACGCGACGGAGCCCGCTGCTTCGAACGGCGTCGGCAAGGCCACGTCGTCGAGGGCGGACGAAGCCTTCGTGTGGCGCAGGGCTTCGCCGATCATCAGGATCGCCGGACCGTCCAGGCCTGCCGCGTCCGCGCGGTCGGCAAGGTCGAAGGCCGTGCCCGTCACAACCTGCTGATCGGGGCGGGTGGCGTTGAAGGTCAGGAGCGCCGGCGTCGCGGGCGCGAGGCCTTCGGCGACCGCGCGCTCCAGCAGCACCCGCAGGGTGCGCTTGGGCATGTAGACCACGGTGGTGACCGAGGGATCGGCAAGCGCCCCCCAGTTCAGGTCGTCTGGCAGCGCGCCGCGGCGGTCGTGCCCGGTGACGTATTGCAGGCGGCGCGCCGCGTCGCGGTGGGTGAGCGAGACGCCGAGGGAGGCCGCCGCACCCTGCGCCGCGCTGATCCCCGGCACCACGGCGACGGGGATGCCGGCCTGCCGGCAGGCCTCGATCTCCTCGCCGGCGCGGCCGAAGATCAGCGGGTCGCCGGACTTGAGGCGCACCACCTGCTTGCCGGACTTGGCGAGCGAGACCATCAGCGCGTTGATGTCGTCCTGGCGGCAGGACGGCCCATGGCCGGTCTTGCCCACCAGCATCGTGCGCGCCTCGCGGCGGGCGTAATCCAGGATCTCGGGGGCGACGAGGTCGTCGTAGAGGATCACGTCGGCGTTGCGTAAGGAACGCAGCGCCTTCAACGTCAGCAGCTCGGCGTCGCCCGGCCCGGCGCCGACGAGCGTCACCGCCCCGCCCTTGGGCGCGGATTCGGTCTGCGCGAGCAGCCGTTCGAGGTCCGCGTCCGTCGGCGCCCGGTCCGGCTCGGCGAAGGCCAGATCCGAAAACCGTTCCCAGAAGCCGCGGCGCTCGGCAAAGCCGTGGAAGCGCGCGGTGACACCCTCGCGCCAGTCCCGCGCCGCCGCGACCCAGCGCGAAAACCCGCGCGGCAGCATCGCTTCGATGCGCGCCCGCACGGTCTGCCCGAAGACCGGCACCGCGCCTTCCGTCGAGATGCCGACCACCAAGGGCGAGCGGTTGACGATGGCGCCGAACTTCACGTCGCAGAGATGCGGCCGGTCGACGGCGTTGACGATGGCGCCGGTGCCGCGCGCGGCGGCGACGAAGGCAACGCACTCGGCCTCGTCATCCATCGCGCCGATGCAGAAGGCCGAGCCCCACAAGTCGTCCGGCGCCCAGGCGCGCTCGTGTAGGGTCACGCTGCCGGCGACGACCTCGCCCGGCACGCTTCGCATCTCTTCGCTCGGCTCCGCCGCGTAGACGTCGACGTGGGCGCCGGCGGCGGCGAGCAGCTTCACCTTCCAGGGCGCGCCGCCGTTCGAGCCGGCCAGCACCGCGCGCTTGCCCTGCAGCGGCACGAAGACCGGGAGGACGGCGAGGGGTTCGAGGCCGGCGCGGGTCTCGCGCGGCTGGCGGGGCGTGCTCATGAGGGTCGGCTTGGATCTCGTCTGGGTCACGGACGAACCTGATGCTACGCGGCGTCGCGCGCAAGCGCCTCGGGCAGCAGCTTGCGGATCTCAGGGATGCACGAGCCGCAATTCGTGCCGGCCTTGCAGGCTGCGCCCACCGCCTCGACGGAGCCCGCGCCGCCCGTGATGGCCGCCGTGATGACGTCGAGCCCGACCCCGTGGCAGGCGCAGACCACCGGTCCAGCGCCGGCGGTGGCGGCGCGGCCCGAGAGCAGGGCGCGGCGCTCGGCCGCGCCGGGCACCGCCCCCGCGAACAGGGCCTTGGCCGCCTCCCAGTCGGGCCGGCCCGCCTCGGGACCGAGCGCGAGGCAGGCGACGAGGCGCTCGCCGTCGTAGACCGCGCAGCGGTAGCGGCCGCGGGCGTGGTCGGCGTATTCGGCGAGCTCCAGCCCCTGGAACAGGCCGCGCATCAGCAGCATGGCCTCCCGCGATCCCTCCCGCGTGGCGAATTGCAGGCCCGAGCCGCCGCCGATCGCCGCCCGCGCCCACCACCACCCGGCCGGCGTCGTCACCGGGTCGCGGCTGAGCAGGAAGCCCCGCGAACGGTAAGAGGCCGCCGCGATCGCCGCCGGCGTCGCCTTCAGCTCAGGCTGGCCCGAAAGCGGATCGGGCACGCCCCGGACCAGCGCCCCGACGCGGGCCATCGAGGCGTTCGAATCGTTCCAGTGCATCGGCATGAACAGGGTGCCGGGCGCCACCGCCTCGGTGACTATCACCTCCAGCTCGGCCGCGCCGTGCGCGGTCGAGACCCGAGCGAGGCCGCCCTCGGCGAGATTCGCGGCGGTGGCGTCGCGGGGGTGGACCTGGACGAAGGGCACCGGGCGGTGGGCCGAGAGCCGCTGGCTCTTCCCCGTCCGCGTCATCGTGTGCCAGTGGTCGCGCACGCGCCCGGTGTTCAGCACGAACGGCATCGTTTCGCTCGTGGCCTGGGCCAGCGCCGGCGCCTGCACCGCGACAAAGCGGGCGCGCTTGTCGAAGGTGAAGAAGCGTCCGTCCGAAAACAGCCGCGCCTTCGTGCCGCCGCGCTTCGTCAGGGGCCACTGCACCGGCAGGTTCGTCTCGTAGGCGGCGTCGCCGATGTCGGCGAGTGCGCCGATGTCGAAGTCGCGGGTGCCGTTGTTCTCGAAGGCCGAGAGCGCAGCATGCTGGCGGAACACCGCCGCCGCCGAGGTGAAGCCGAAGGCGGCGCCGTGGCCGAGGCGGCGCCCGACGTCGGCGAGCACCGCCCAGTCCGGCCGCGCTTCGCCCGGCGCCTTGAGGAAGCGGCGCTGGCGCGTGATCCGGCGCTCGGAATTCGTGACGGTGCCGTCCTTCTCGCCCCAGGCGAGGGCCGGCAACAGCACGGTCTTCTTGGCCGTCGCGCTGGCGGTGTCGGAATCGGCCATCACCTCTGAGACGACGAGCAGGTCGAGGCCCTTCAGGGCGTCCTTGATCACGTCGGCCTGCGGCATCGAGACCAGCGGGTTGGTCCCCATCACCCAGAGCGCCTTGATCTTGCCGCGTGCGATCGCGTCGAACAAAGCCACCGCCTTCATCCCCTCGCCGGTGATGAGGTTCGGCGCGTTCCAGAAGCGGCGGACCTTGTCGACCTCCTCGGGTGCGAAGTGCATGTGGGCGGCCAGCATGTTGGCCAAGCCCCCGACCTCGCGCCCGCCCATGGCGTTGGGCTGGCCGGTGAGCGAGAACGGCCCCGCCCCCGGCTGCCCGATGCGGCCGGTGGCGAGGTGGCAGTTGATGATGGCGTTGCCCTTGTCGGTGCCCTGTGCCGACTGGTTGGCCCCTTGCGAGAAGGCGGTGACGACGCGCTTCGTGCCGGCGAACAGGTCGAAGAAGGCGGACACGTCCGCCTCCGACAGGCCGGTCGCCGCGGCGGTGGCGGCCGGCGTCGGCGCGATGGCGCGCGCCCGCTCGAGCGCGCCGTCGTAGCCGGAGGTGTGGTCGGCCACGAAGCGGGCGTCGCAGGCGCCGACCCGGTCGAGATGCACCAGCAGCCCCGAGAACAGGGCGCTGTCGGTGCCGGGCCGGAGGCCGAGGAACAGGTCGGCCTCCTCGGCGGTCTCGGTCCGGCGCGGGTCGACCACGATCAGCCTGGTGCCGCGCGCCGTGCGCGCGTCCACCATCCGGCGGAATAGGATCGGATGGCACCAGGCGGTGTTGGAGCCGACCAGCACGATCACGTCGGCCTCGTCGAGGTCCTCGTAGCAGCCGGGCACGGTGTCGGAGCCGAAGGCGCGGCGGTGCGCGGCGACCGCGCTCGACATGCACAGGCGCGAGTTGGTGTCGACGTGCGGCGTGCCGATGAAGCCCTTCGCGAGCTTGTTGGCGACGTAGTAATCCTCGGTGAGCAATTGCCCGGAGAGGTAGAAGGCGATCGCGTCCGGCCCGTGCTTCTCGGCCGTGCGGCGGAAGGCGCCGGCGACCGTGCCCAGCGCCGATTCCCAAGACGCCCGCACGCCGTCGACGTGCGGATGCAGCAGGCGGTTCTCCAGGCCCAGCGTCTCGCCGAGCGCCGAGCCCTTGGAGCACAGGCGGCCGAAATTGGCCGGATGCGCGGTGTCCCCGGCGATCCCGGCGCCGCCCGTCCCGTCCGGCGTCGCGATCACGCCGCAGCCGACCCCGCAATAGGGGCAGGTGGTCCGAACCGCTGCAGCCTGGCTCGAGACCTTGGGCTCCGGCACGTGCACGGTCATGGCAAGGTCCTCGTGGTTTCGACGTCTTGGTGGTTTCGACGTCGGCCGGCGCGGCGGAGGGCAGCAAGAGTCGGGCCGGGCATTTGCGGAGTCTTCCTCCCCCGCAGAGGGGGGAAGGGAAGAACCGTCGCCGCTCAGTACACGTCGGCCTGGTAGCGACCGGCCTTCTTCAGGGTGCCGAGATAGGCCACCGCCTCGTCGGGCGACTTGCCGCCGTGCTGGGCGGCCACGTCGATGATCGCGCGCTCCACGTCCTTGGCCATGCGCTTGGCGTCGCCGCAGACGTAGAAGTGGGCGCCGCCCTCCAGCCACTTCCACAGGTCGGCGCCGGTCTCGCGCATGCGGTCCTGGACGTAGGTCTTCTCGGTGCCGTCGCGCGACCAGGCCAGCGACAGGCGGGTGAGCACCTTGTCGTCGCGCATCTGCGTGAGCTCGTCCTTGTAGAAGAAGTCGCTCGCTTGGCGCTGGTGGCCGTAGAACAGCCAGTTGCGCCCCGGCGCCTGCGTCGCCGCGCGCTCGCGCAGGAAGGCCCGGAACGGGGCGATGCCGGTGCCGGGGCCGCACATGATCACGTCGGTGGAAAGGTCCGCGGGGAGCGCGAAGCCGTGCGCCTTCTGCAGGTAGATTTTGGCCCGGGTCTGCTCGGGCATGCGCTCGCCGAGATGCGTCGAGGCGACGCCGAGCCGGAGGCGCGAGCGGTGGTTGTAGCGCACCGCGTCCACCGTTAGCGAGACTTTGCCCGCATCCATCTTCGGCGAGGACGAGATCGAGTAGAGCCGCGGCTGCAGCTCGTCGAGGGATTCGAGGAACACCTCGGCGTCGGGACGCGCGCCGGGGAACTTGTGGAGCGCGCCGAGTACGTCGAGGTAGGCGGCGTCGCCGTCCGGGTCCTCGCCGGCCGAGAGCGCCTTGGCCTTGCGGCGGGCCTCGCCCGAGGTCAGCAGCGAGAGCAGCTGGTAGAGACCGTCGGGGGCGGCGCCGAGCGAGTAGTCGGCGATCAGCCGGTCGCGGAGCGTCTTGCCGCCGATCACCCGCTCGGGGCGGGCGCCGAGCTCGGCGATCACCGCGTCGGCGAGCGCCGGCGCGTTGGCCGGGAAGAGGCCGAGCGAGTCGCCGGCCTCGTAGGTGATCGGCGTGTCCCTAAGGTCGAACTCGACGTGCCACGTCTCCTTCTCGCCGCCTGGCTCGTTGAGCCGGCGCCGGCCGAGGAAGATCGCCTCGACCGGGTTCTCGCGGCAATAGCCCAGCGGGCCGAGGTCGATGGGCTTGTCCGCCGCCGCCGCCTCGCCTGCGGCCGCAGCCGGGGCGGCCGCGTCGCCCGTGCCGAACTCCTCGTCGAGCTTCTTCAGCATCCGGAGCGTCTCCTTGCCGCCGGGCTGGCAGAGGTTCAGACGCGCTTCGCTCTTGAGGAAGATGGCGTTGGCGTAGTCGGCGCAGTTGTAGCCGCACTGGCCGCAATCCTGCTGGGCCATCGCCGCCATGAGCTTCTGCGGCTCGGGCCGGGCCTTGGCCATCTCCATGCGCTCAGTGATCGGCATCGACGGGTCGTGCCAGGGCGCGTCGTCGTTGTCGGCGAGCTTCGGGCCGCCGGGCATCTCGGCCGTGCCGATCGCGGTGGCGCCCTCGACCGCCGGGCCGAGGAGGGCGGCGAAGTAGCCCGAAAGCCACGAGCGCTGGTCGGCGGAGAACGGGGCGTTCTCGGGAACGAGGACGAGGGGGGGGGAGACGTGCTCGCTCATGCGGCTGCCTTGAGGGCTGGCTGTTCTTCGGCAAGGTCGCGCAGGGCTTCCGGCCCCGTTCGCGCCGTGAAGGTCTGGAAGCTCTCCTCTGGCCCGGTGCGGCGGGCGAGGTAGGTGCGCAGCAGCGCCTCGACGCGTGACGGCGCGTCCTCGGCCTTAATCGCCGTCCAGATCCCGGTGCCGATCTTCGGGTTCTCGGCGAACCCGCCGCCGACCACGACGTCGTAGCCAGGAACGGTGTCGCCCTCCTCCGAGACCACCACCTTGGCGCCGATCAGGCCGATGTCGCCGATGTAGTGCTGGGCGCAGGAATGGTGGCAGCCGGTGATGTGGACGTTCACCGGCACGTCGAGCTCGGGGAGCGTCGCCTCGACGTGGCCGGCGATGATCATCGCGTCGCCCTTAGTGTCCGCGGCGGCGAACTTGCAGCCGTTCGAGCCGGTGCAGGCGACGAGGCCCGAGCGGATGCCCGCCGCCTTGGTGGTGAGGCCGAGCGCCGCCACCCGCGCCTCGACCTCGGCGACCTTGACGTCGGGCACGCCGGAGAACAGGAAGTTCTGCCAGACCGTCATGCGGATCTGCCCGTCGCCGCATTCCTGCGCGATCCGCGCGAGCTCGCGGACCTGATCGCTCATGATCTTGCCCACCGGCAGGATCACGCCGATCCAGTTGAGGCCGGGCTGCACCTGGGCGTGGACGCCGACATGGGCGAACCGGTCGGTGGCTTTCCGCGGCACGACGTGGGCCGGATCGACCCGGTCGAGCTTGTATCCGAGCTTCTCTTCGACCGCGGCGAGGTACTTGTCGAAGCCCCAGGCGTCGAGGACGTACTTCATCCGGCTCTTGTTGCGGTTCGTCCGGTCGCCGTTCTCGATGAACACGCGGATGATCGCGTCTGAGACCTTGTTGCAATCCTCGGGCTTCAACACGATGCCGGTGTCGCGGGCCAGATCCCGGTGGCCGGAGATGCCGCCGAGCACGAGGCGCATCCACACGCCCGGCGTGACGCTCGCGCCCTCCAGCACCTCGATCGCCTGGAAGCCGATGTCGTTGGTCTCCTCCAGCACCGCGACGATGCCGCCGCCGTCGAAGGCGACGTTGAACTTGCGCGGCAGGCCGTAGAGCGACTGGTCGTTGATGATCCAGTTGTTCCAGGACTTGGCGAGCGGGCGGGTGTCCAGAAGCTCCTGATGATCGATGCCGGCGGTGGGCGAGCCGGTGACGTTGCGGATGTTATCCGCACCCGAGCCGCGCGCGGTCAGCCCGATGTCGACCAGCCCGTCGAGGAAGGGCTGGGCGTGCTCGGGCGCGATGTGGCGCACCTGGAGGTTGGCCCGCGTGGTCACGTGGACGAAGCCGCCGCCATGCGCGTCGGCGAGGTCGGCGACACCTGAAAACTGCCAGTGGTGCAGGATGCCGTTGGGGATGCGCAGGCGGGCCATGAACGAGGTCTGGTTCGGGGCGACCCAGAACAGGCCGTGATAGCGCCAGCGGAAGTTGTCCTCGGGCTTCGGCGCCTTGCCCGTCGCCGCCTCGACCTTCAGCCGGTTGTGGCCCTCGAACGGGTTCTCGGCGCGCTTCCATTTCTCCTGCTCGCAGAGCTTGCCGCCAGCCTTCACCGTGGCGTCCTGCGCCTTGATGTGGATCGCGTCCGGCCCGGTCGGCTCGGGCGGCGGACCGCCCTGCCCGATGGCCAGGCCGCCCGTCAGCCGGGCGGCGGCCACGCCCGAGGCGAAGCCTTCGAGGTAGCGCTTCTGCTCGGCGTTGAAGTCTTCAGCCATGGTCCGCCTCCTTCACGCGGCCAAGATCCTTGCTCACGCGGCCAAGGTCTCGGCGAGGGGGTCGGCCGCCGTCGCGGGGCGCCCGAACATCAGGTCGTCGATCTGGTCTCCCACCGGTTCGCCGGTGCGGATCAGTGTCTTGCATCGGGCCTGCTCGCCGATGTCGCCGACGAAGACCGCGCCGATCAGGCGGTCGCGCTCGATCAGGAGCTTGCGGTAGAGGCCGGCGCCCGGATCGCTCATCACGATCGCCTCGGCGGTCTCGGGCGTGTCGACGACGCCTGCGGAGAACACCGGCAGCCCCGAGACCTTGAGGCTCGTGGACAGCGCCGTGCCGGAATACCGCGCCTCCTGCCCGGAAAGGTGGCGGCTCAGGGTCTCGGCGTGCTCGTAGGCGGGCTCGACGAGGCCGTAGACCATGCCGCGGTGCTCGGCGCATTCGCCGAGCGCGAAGATCCGCGGGTCCGAGGTGGTCATCCGGTCGTCGACCTTGATGCCGCGGCCGGTCTCGAGCCCTGCGCCCTGCGCCAGGGCGAGGTTCGGGCGCACGCCGACCGACATGACGACGAGGTCGGCCGGCAGCACCGTGCCGTCGGCGAGGATCAGGCGCTCGACCCGGCCGTCGCCCTCGACGCGGTCGGTGTCGGCCTTGAGCAGCACCTTGACGCCCCGCGCCTCCATCGCCCGACGGACGAGGGTGGCGGCGGAATGATCGAGCTGACGCTCCATCAGCCGGTCCATGACGTGGAGCAGGGTGGTGTTGACGCCGAGCCGCGCCAGCCCGACCGCGGCCTCCAATCCGAGCAGGCCGCCGCCGATGACGATGGCCTTGGCGTGCTCGACCGCCGCCTTCCGGATCGCCGACACGTCCGCGAGGTCGCGGAAGGTGATGATGCCGGGCAGGTCCATCCCGGGCTTGGGCAGGCGGATCGGCACGGAGCCCACCGCCAGCACCAGCTTGTCGAAGGGCAGCACGTGGGTCTCGCCGACGACGACCAGCGCGTTCTCGCGGTCGACTTGCGTCGCGGGGGCGCCGGTGATCAGGCGGATGCCGTGGCTCTCGTACCAGTCGAGCCCGCGGAAGGCGCAAGCCGCCTCGTCCACTTCGCCGCCGAGCAGGGAGGACAGCAGCACACGGTTGTAGGCGGCCACCGGCTCGGCGCCGACGACGGTGACGTCGTAGCGGCCGGGCGACCCTTCGGTCAGCCGTTCGAGGAAGCGCAACGAGGCCATGCCGTTGCCGACCACGACGAGCCTCTCGCGCGGAATCTCCGCCGCTGGAACCTGATCCGTCTGCGCTGTGAGCATCGGTGGAAGGGTCTCGTCCTCGAAAAACTGCGCGGGCACGTCCGCCACGAAAAAAGCCGCCGCCGATCGACCTCGGGCGAGCGTATCCGCCCGCGAGGAGACATCGGTTCAGCGGCCTCGCTGACGGTGTTGCCCGTCGTCGTTGACGGGGCAGGCGATCTCAGCAGGTTCCGTGCCAATTCGTGAGGATACGGTTCGCCCGCTGTCGCCGGGAACGCGAACGGCACCTTCGCGGGCCTTTCGATCACACGCGTGCGCTGCACAAAGATCAGGCTATTGAGCGCTGATCAGGCAGGCATGTGCGAACGCGACGGCTCCGGCTTAGGGGGGCGGTCGCGATGCGCTTCGGCGGGGTCGAGGCCCGCTGCGGAGGCTAGATGAGGGTCGAGAGAGCGGCCATCAGGCCGACGACGGGAACCGCGCCGAGCAGGACCCAGCGCCACGGATGCGCGGCCTTCGCGCGCCGGTTGTCGTTCATCGCCCGCGGCGCGCGTCCACGGTGTCGAACGTAGGCCGAAAGATCGACGCGTCCGCGCGAGGCGGGACTGGACGAGGCGGTGTCGAGCTTGCGGCAACCTGGCATGGCAGAACCATAACTGCGTCGCGGCGCCCGCGTTCCGTTGCGATCGTCGTGCCGGTGCGGTCCGGAGGGCTCAGGCCGGGGACAGCCCGGCCGCTGCGTAGAGGTCCGG
This sequence comes from Methylobacterium sp. WL8, assembly GCF_008040045.1. Taxonomy (NCBI): domain Bacteria; kingdom Pseudomonadati; phylum Pseudomonadota; class Alphaproteobacteria; order Hyphomicrobiales; family Methylobacteriaceae; genus Methylobacterium; species Methylobacterium sp. WL8. The sequence continues at coordinate 48,780 of NZ_VRVF01000026.1, forward strand.
CCGGTAGACGGCTTCCGCGGCCGGCAGGAGGTCCTCGGCCGGCATCTGCCCGGCGGCTCGCATCTGCGACAGGATCCAGCCGACATGGGCGGCGCGCGGCTCCTGCGCCGCCGCGTCGAGGCGCAGGTAATCGGGCGCTTCGCGCTCCCGGCCCGGCCCGTCGAGGACGATCGTCCCCTCGAAGGTGCGGGCGATCAGATGGGGGTCGAGGTTCAGGTAGGGCCGCCGCGCGAGGCGGTGGGCGAGCTCGGTGCGATTGGCCGGGTCGGCGCACCAGCGCCCGGCGTGGGCGACGGCCCGCACCAGGGGCGGGATCGCGCCCTCGAGCCGCGGCGCGACGGCGAGCACCTTCTCGGGCGCGTCCGGGGCCACCTCGCAGCCCAGCGCGGCGATGCGCCCGAGTCCGGCCGCGACCGCCACCGCGTTCCAGGGCGCGCCGGCGCAGAAGCCGTCGACGATCCCGCGCGATAGGGCTTCGACGCTGTGCTGGGGCGGCACCGCCACCAGGCGGACGGCGGCCGGGTCTAGTCCGCCGGCCTCGCAGAACAGCCGGAGCTGGTAGGTGTGCGAGGAGAACGGATGGACCGTGCCCAGCGTCAGCGGCCGGCCGGCTTCCCTGCGCGCGCCCGCCATCCGGGCGAAGGCGCCGGCGACGTCGGCGAGGCGCTCGCTCTCCGGCGCCATCGTGGCCCAGAGGGGGTTGGATAGGGTGATCGCGTTGCCGTTCAGGCTGAGCGACAGCGGCACGATCAGGTCGGAGGGCGGCCCCGACAGGGCGAGCGCGCTCGCCAACGCCAGCGGCGCCAGGATGTGCGCGGCGTCGAGGTATCCGAGCGCCAGCCGGTCGCGCAGCGTCGCCCAGGACGGCTCGGCGGTCAGCTCCAGGTCGAGCCCCTCGGCGCGGGCGAAGCCCATCTCGTGGGCGGCGATCACGGGGGCTGCGTCGCAGAGGGGCACGTAGCCCAGATGAAGTCTCATCTGCGAAGCCTCCTCGGCGAAGTCACTGGCGCCCTCATCCGAGCAGGTCGGCCGCGGTGACGATCGCCCGCGCGATGTCGGCGATCTTCCGCTTCTCGTTCATCGCCTTCTTGCGCAGCTGCTTGTAGGCCTCGTCCTCGGACAGGCCCTTCATGCTCATGAGGATGCCCTTGGCGCGCTCGATCAGCTTGCGGTCGGCGAGTTCGCCGCGCGCCTCCGAGAGCTCCCGCTGCAGGCGCGAGAACGCGTTGAAGCGCAGGATCGCAATGTCGAGGATCGGCTTGATCCGCTCGGGGCGCAGGCCGTCCACGACGTAGGCCGAGATTCCTGCGTCGACCGCCGCCTGCATCATCGTGGCGTCCGAGCGGTCCACGAACATCGCCACCGGCCGCTCGACGTGGCGCGCGACGCCGGACATCTGCTCCAGGATGTCCCGGCTCGGGCTTTCCAGGTGGATCACCACCACGTCGGGGGCGAGCGCGGCGACGCGCTCCATCAGGTCGGCGGTGTCGGCCATCACCACGACGCGACCGATCCCGGCGGCGCGCAGGCCCTCCTCCAGGATCGCGGCACGCGCCCGGCTCGGATCGATCACGGCGACGGTGAGGCTGGTGTCTGACATCTAGGCCCGGTGCTGGGCGACAAATCGGATCGCGGCGACGCATGCCGCCGGCTGCCCCGCAAGGCAAGCGTCGTGCCCCGGATCGCCAGGGCGATCGCTTGAAAGCGCCGGCTCTTTTTTCTTCGGTCTCGATCAACGGCGCCTGCCTCCACGGGTTTGGGCTTTCGCTCCGCGGGGCGCCCTTCGCGCCCTGCCGGATCGCTCCGGGCAACGGAGCGGAAAGGAAACGGTCTAGCTTCCGCCGCAAATCGGGATCACCCAGGCGGTCGTCGCGACGGTCGAGGAGGTTCGAAGCATCGGATGTCGAAGCCAGACCCCTTCGCGACCCTGGACGGCGGCGGTTCCGGCCGGCTTTCCCTCCCCTTCCTGCCGACCCTGGCTACGGCGCTCGTGATCGGGGCAGCCTCGCTCCTGTGCCGCGAGCCGGCCCAGGCACCGGCCGTCCCGGCGCCCTCCGCCTCCGTCGCGCCCCACGCCTTCCATGCGGCGGCCCCGGCCGAGGCCGCCCTGCCCCGGCCGCCGGCCGCGATCGCCTTCGCGCAGTTCCCGCCGAGCCTCGTCCTGCCGGAGATCCGCACCGCGTCGCATCCGGTCGCGCGGGTCGCGACGACGGCCGTGACGCCGCGCCGCGCCTGCTCCGGACCGCGCTGCGCCGAGGGGCCGCCGCGCCGGCCCGACCCGTTCTCCGAAATCGTCCGGCCCTCACCCGTCGAGGCCGAGGCGCAGGTGCGCGACGGCCTGCTGCCGGACCTCGCCCTGCCCTTCGCCCCGGCCGTGCGCGCGGTCGGGGACGCCGCCGCCTACCTGCGCACCGGCGCCTCCGCACTCGGCAGCCCGGTTTCGGTCCTGGTCGACCGTTTGGACTGAGGGCTTTCCGCCATGCTGCGCTGCGGCCGTCCGGCCGCGTGCGCACCGTGACGGGCGCCGTGATTAGCGTCTTGGGCGGCGTCCGTTTTCCCCGTCGCGCCCTGGACCGCATCGCTTTGCCGAACTAGGTGCAGTGCATCGGACGGCGCCCGTCGCCGGCCGCGACGGATCCGCTTCATGGCCGCACGCATCGAGGACTACGCGCTGATCGGCGACGGCCGCACCGCCGCGCTGATTAGCCGGCAGGGCAGCGTCGACTGGCTGTGCTGGCCGCGCTTCGACGCCTCCGCCCTGTTCGCCGCCCTCCTCGGCACCGAGGAGCACGGGTTCTGGCGCCTCGCGCCGCAGGCCGCCCACGTCGAGACCCGCTGGGCCTACCGCGAGGGCAGCCTCGTGCTGGAGACCCACCACAAGACCCGCGAGGGCGAGGTGCGTGTCGTCGACTACATGCCCGTCGGCGACGGGTCGCACCTGATCCGCCTGGTCGAGGGCCTGCACGGCCGCGTGGCGATGCGCATGGATCTCGCGATGCGCTTCGATTACGGCTCGGCGGTCCCCTGGGTCTCGCACAACGAGCTTGGCGACCTCCGCGCGATCTCGGGGCCGCACAAGGCGGTCCTGCGTACCAAGGCGCCTCTGCGTGGGCATGGGCAGACCACGGTCTCCGAGTTCACGGTGCATGCCGGCGAGGCGGTCGCCTTCACCTTGAGCTACGGCGCGAGCCACGAGGAAGACCCGGCGCCGATCGAGCCGCGCAAGGTGCTCGCCGCCACCGACCGGTTCTGGCGGGACTGGTCCGACCGCTGCGCCAGCGGCACGCCCTGGGACGCGATGCTGAAGCGCTCGCTGCTGACGCTGAAGGCGCTGATCTACATGCCGACGGGCGGGATCGTGGCCGCGCCGACGACGTCGCTGCCGGAGGACCTTGGCGGCGTGCGCAACTGGGACTACCGCTTCTGCTGGCTGCGCGACTCGACCTTCACTCTCCTCGCGCTGATGGATGGCGGCTTCCTCGACGAGGCCCGCGCCTGGCGCGACTGGCTGCAGCGCGCGGTGGCCGGCAACCCGGAGCAGGCGCACATCCTCTACGGCATCGCCGGCGAGCGGCTGCTGCCCGAGATCGAGCTCGACTGGCTGCCCGGCTACGAGGGCTCGAAGCCGGTCCGGGTCGGCAACGCCGCGGTGTCGCAGTTCCAGCTCGACGTCTACGGCGAATTGTTCGACGCGCTCTACCAGGCGCGGATGCGCGGCATGCCGACCGACAAGGACGGCTGGCGCGTGGGCCTCGCCATCATCGCCCACCTGGAGAAGGTCTGGAGCGAGCCGGACGAGGGCATCTGGGAGGTGCGCGGCGGGCGCAAGCACTTCGTCCACTCGAAGGTCATGGCCTGGGTCGCCTTCGATCGCGCGATCCGCAGCCATACGGGACAGGCCGACGCCCCCGACGCGCCGGTCGCGCGCTGGAAGGCGATCCGCGACCAGATCCACGCGGAGGTCTGCGAGAAGGGCTTCGATCCGGAGCTGAACAGCTTCGTGCAGTATTACGGCTCGAAGAAGCTCGACGCGAGCCTGCTGCTGATCGCCCATATGGGCTTTCTGCCCCAGGACGACCCGCGCGTGGTCGGCACCGTCGAGGCGATCGGCCGGGACCTGATGCGCGATGGCTTCATCCTGCGCTACGACACGCGGGGCCAGACCACGGACGGGCTGCCCGGCAACGAGGGCGCATTCCTGCCCTGCACCTTCTGGTACGCGGACAACCTGATCGGCCTCGGCCGCCGCGCGGAGGCCCGCGCCCTGATCGAGCGCCTGATCGGCATCTGCAACGACCTCGGCCTCGTCTCCGAGGAGTATGACGGGAAGGCCCGGCGGCTGGTCGGCAACTTCCCGCAGGCGTTCACGCATGTTGCGCTCGTGAACACCATCCTCAATTACAGCCGGGCCGAAGGGCCTGCGAAGGAGCGGGGCGGCGCGGACGATTCGGACGCGCCCGCCGGCCGCGATTTGCGCGTGCACCAACCGCACGCGGTCGCGAGCGGTCTCGCGCCGCAGTGACGACAACGGGAAAGACGACACCATGAGCGGAGCTGACACCGTGCCCAAGACGGCGCTTTCCGAGATCGACAAGCTCTCGATCGACACCATCCGCACGTTGGCGATCGATGCGGTGCAGAAGGCCAATTCGGGACACGCCGGCGCGCCGATGGCGCTGGCTCCGGTGGCCTACACCCTGTGGAACCGATACCTCCGCTACGACCCGGCGCATCCCCACTGGCCCAACCGCGACCGCTTCGTTCTGTCCTGCGGCCACGCCTCGATGCTGCTCTACGCGCTGCTGCACCTTGCAGGCGTGGCGGAAAAGGACGGCGGCAACGCGCCGGCCGTGACGCTCGAGGACATCAAGAAGTTTCGGCAGCTCGACAGCCGCACGCCGGGCCACCCGGAATACCACTTCACCACCGGCGTCGAGACCACCACAGGGCCCCTCGGCCAGGGCGTGGCGAACTCCGTCGGCATGGCGATGGGCGGCCGCTACCTCGGTGAGCACCTGAACCGGCCCGAGCTGCCGCTGTTCGACTACAACGTCTACGCGATCTGCTCGGACGGCGACCTGATGGAGGGCGTCGCCTCCGAGGCCGCCTCGATCGCCGGGCACCTGCGCCTGTCGAACCTGTGCTGGATCTACGACAACAACACCATCACCATCGAGGGCCACACCGAACTGGCCTTCGGCGAAGAGGTCGCGACCCGGTTCCTCGCCTACGGCTGGCAGGTGCTGCGCGTCGCCGACGCCAACGACGTGCATTCGATCTCGGGTGCGATCGAGACCTTCCTGCAGTCGAGCGACCGGCCGACGATCATCATCGTCAACTCGATCATCGGCTTCGGCGCGCCGAAGAAGCAGAACACGTCGAAGGCCCACTCGGACGCGCTCGGCGAGGACGAGGCCAAGGGCGCCAAGCGCGCCTACGGCTGGCCGGAGGACGCGCAGTTCCTGGTGCCCGACGGCGTGCAGCAGAACTTTTCCGACAACATCGGCAAGCGCGGCGCCGAGCTCTACGACCAGTGGCAGGGCTTCCTGACGGCCGCCAAGGACGCCGACCCCGAGCACGCCGAGACCCTCGACGCCTTCTTCGAGGGCCGCCTGCCCGAGGGCTGGGACCGGGACATCCCGGTGTTCGAGCCCGACGCCAAGGGGCTCGCGACCCGCGAATCCTCTGGAAAGGTGTTGAACGCCATCGCCCAGCACGTGCCGTTCATGCTCGGCGGCTCGGCGGATCTGGCGCCCTCGAACAAGTCGAACCTCACCTTCGAGGGGGCGGGCTCGCTCACCCCGTTCGAGCCGGGCGGCCGCAACATCCACTTCGGCGTGCGCGAGCACGCCATGGGCTCGATCGTGAACGGGCTCGGGCTCTCGGGCCTCAGGGCCTACGGCGCGACCTTCCTGGTCTTCGTCGACTACATGCGCCCGGCGGTGCGGCTGGCTTCTTTGATGGAGTTGCCGGTCTTCCACATCTTCACGCACGACTCCATCGGCGTCGGCGAAGACGGGCCGACCCACCAGCCGGTGGAGCAGCTCCTGAGCCTGCGCTGCATCCCCGGCCTCGTGACCCTGCGCCCCGCCGACGCCAACGAGGTCGCGGAAGCCTACCGCGTGATCTTCTCGCTGAAAGACCAGCCGGCGGTGCTCGCCCTCTCGCGCCAGCCGCTGCCGACCATCGACCGCACGACCTTCGCCAGCGCGTCGGGCGTCGCCAAGGGCGGCTACGTGCTCGCGGGCGGCGACGCGACGCCGGAGGTGATCCTGATCGGCTCCGGCTCCGAAGTGCAGCTCTGCCTCCAGGCCTACGAGAGCCTGAAGGCCGAGGGCGTGGCGGCGCGCGTCGTCTCGATGCCGTCCTGGGACCTGTTCGAGCGCCAGGACGAGGCCTATCGCGAGAGCGTGCTGCCGCCGGCCGTGCTGGCCCGCGTCGCCGTCGAGCAGGGCTCGGTGATCGGCTGGGACCGCTATGCGGGCTCGGCCGGCACGATCATCGGGATGCACACCTTCGGCTCCTCGGCGCCGATCAAGGACCTGCAGGCCAAGTTCGGGTTCACGCCGGAGAAGGTGCTGCTGGCGGCGCGAGACCAGATCGCCAAGCACAAGAACGATCACAACGCCAAGCACTGAGACAAGCACTGAGACAGGCACGCGTACAAGCACGCGTACAAGCACGAGTCCTGGGCATCGCGACCCAGGCCTGCGCTCCACGCCGGAGCCAAGGCCTGGGTCCGCGGGTTGATCTCCCGAGCGGGGGGTCGACGACACGACGAACCGAGACCGACGACTTTGCGAGGCATCGACATGAACGCGCTCAAGGCCCTGCACGCCGAACAGGATCAGGCGGTCTGGCTCGACTTCGTCGCCCGCGGCTTCGTCGCCAAGGGCGAGCTCAAGGCGCTGGTCGAGAACGACGGCCTGCGCGGCGTGACCTCCAACCCCTCGATCTTCGAGAAGGCCATCGGCCATTCCGACGAGTACGATGCCAGCCTCAAGAGCGTGATGGAGCAGGGCGACAGCCGCGTCATCGACCTCTACGAGGGCTTGGCCATCGCCGACATCCAGGCGGCGGCCGACGTGCTGCGCCCGGTCTACGAGGCGTCCGACGGCGCAGACGGCTACGTCAGCCTCGAGGTCTCGCCCTACCTCGCCCTGCAGACCGAGGACACGCTGGAGGAGGCTCGCAGGCTCCACAAGGCCGTGGCGCGCGACAACCTGATGGTGAAGGTGCCCGCGACCCCGGAGGGCATCCCGGCGATCCGCCAGCTCACGGCGGAAGGCATCTCGATCAACGTCACCCTGCTGTTCTCGCAGGGCGAGTACGAGAAGGTCGCCCGCGCCTTCGTCGACGGCCTCGCGGAGCGCGCGAGGAACGGCGGCGACGTCTCGCGGATCGCGAGCGTGGCGAGCTTCTTCATCAGCCGCATCGACGTGCTGGCCGACAAGCTGCTCGACGAGAAGGCCGCGGCGGAAGCCGACCCCGAGCGGAAGGCCGCCCTCGAAGCCCTCAAGGGCAAGGTCGCGATCGCCAACGCCAAGCTCGCCTACCAGCGCTACAAGGCGGTGTTCGCGGACAGCAAGTGGACGGCGCTGGCCGAGAAGGGCGCCAAGGCGCAGCGGCTGCTCTGGGCCTCCACGGGCACCAAGAACAAGGCCTACCGCGACGTGCTCTACGTCGAGGAGCTGATCGGCCCGAACACCGTCAACACCATGCCGCCGGCCACGATGGACGCGTTCCGCGACCATGGCGCGGTGCGCAACGCGATCGAGGAGGACGTGGCCGGGGCGGAAGCCGTGATGGCGCGCCTGGCTGAGGCCGGCATCGACATCGACGCGATGGCCAAGCAGCTGGTCGAGGAGGGCGTGCAGCTCTTCGTCGACGCCGCCGACAAGCTGCTCGGCGCGGTCGCCGGCAAGCGCGTGGCGCTGCTCGGCCATCGCCTGAACGTCCAGAGCCTGAAGCTCGGCGACGCGCTGGCCGCCGAGACCGGCAAGGCGGTCGAAGCCTGGCGCGCGAGCGGTGCGATCCGCCGCCTGTGGGCGCACGACACCACGGTCTGGTCGGGCGCCGACGAGGATCGGTGGCTCGGCTGGCTCCGCATCGTCGAGGACGAGCTGGAGAAGGCGCAGGATTACGCCGCGCTCTCGGCCTGGGTTCAGGGGCAGGGCTTCGCCGACGTCGTCGTGCTCGGCATGGGCGGGTCGAGCCTCGGCCCCGAAGTGCTCGGCCTGACCTACGGCAACCGCGACGGCTTCCCGAAGCTCTCGATCCTCGATTCCACCAATCCCGACGAGGTCCGCGCGCTCGAGGCCACCCTCGACCTGCCGCGCACGCTGTTCGTCGTCGCCTCGAAGTCCGGCTCGACCTTGGAGCCGAACGTGTTTCGCGACTACTTCCTGGCGCGGATGAAGGCGGTCGTCGGCGAGCGGGCGGGCGAGCACTTCCTCGCCGTCACCGATCCCGGCTCGGCGATGGAGAAGGCGGCCAAGGCCGACGGCTTCCGGCGGATCTTCTACGGCGTGCCGCAGATCGGCGGGCGCTACTCCGTGCTCTCGGCCTTCGGCCTGGTGCCGGCGGCCTGCGTCGGCATCGACGTGACGGACTTCCTGGAGCGGGCGCGGATCATGGTCCGCTCCTGCGGCCCGGCGGTGCCGCCGACCGAGAACCCCGGCGTGCTGCTGGGCGCCGCGATGGGCACCGCTGGTCTGGCGGGTCGCGACAAGGTGACGATCGTCGCCTCCCCGGGGATCGCCAGCTTCGGCGGTTGGGCCGAGCAGCTGATCGCGGAGTCGACCGGCAAGCAGGGCAAGGGCCTGATCCCGATCGACGGCGAGCCGGTCGACGTGCCGGCCGCCTACGGCCACGACCGCCTCTTCGTCTACCTGCGCCTCGACGGCCATGCCGACGAGCGCCAGGACGAGACCCTGCGCGGCCTGGAGCGCGAGGGCCATCCGGTGGTGCGCATCACCCTCGACACGGTGGAGCAGCTTCCGCAGGAGTTCTTCCGCTTCGAGATGGCGACCGCGGTGGCCGGCGCGCTGCTCGGCATCAACCCGTTCGACCAGCCCGACGTCGAGGCGAGCAAGATCGAGACGAAGAAGCTGTTCGAGGCCGCCGAGGCGAGCGGAGCGCTGCCGCCCGAGACGCCGGTGTTCGAGGACGAGACCATCGCCCTCTACGCCGACACGGCCAATTCCGGCGCGCTGCCGGAGGCGGCCGACGGGCTGGAGGCCGGGCTGAAGGCGCAGGTCGCCCGGCTCAAGGCCGGCGACTACCTGGCGCTCCTCGCCTACGTGCCGCGGAACGAGGCGAACCACGCCGTCCTGCAGCAGGCCCGCTTGGCGATCCGCGACGCGCGGCACGTGGCGACCTGCCTGGAATTCGGGCCGCGCTTCCTCCACTCGACGGGCCAGGCCTACAAGGGCGGCCCCGACACCGGCGTGTTCGTGCAGATCACCGCCGACCCCGCCGAGGACCTCGCGATCCCGGGGCGCAAGCTCGGCTTCGGCACCGTGGTCGCGGCGCAGGCGCGCGGCGACCTGTCGGTCCTCGCCGAGCGCGGACGCCGGGCGCTGCGGGTCCACATCAAGGGCGGCGACGTCCCGGCCGGCCTGAAGCGGATCGCCGCGGCCCTGACCGCCGCGGCGGGCTAAGCCTCACGACGGATCGCCGCGCCCGGGGCCCCTCGCGGGCGCAGCCGGGTGCGGCGGGCCGCCACCGACAGAGCCTCACAGAGCCTCAGAGGAGTGCCAAACATGCAGCTCGGGATGATCGGCCTCGGCCGGATGGGCGGCAACATCGTCCGGCGCCTCCTGCGCGACGGGCACACGGCGGTGGTCTTCGACCAGAACCCGGAGGCGGTGAAGGCGCTGGTCGAGGCCGGCGCGGTCGGCGCCGACAGCCTGGAGGACTTCGTCTCCAAGCTCGACGTCCCGCGGGCCGCCTGGGTGATGCTGCCGGCGGGCGCGATCACGGAAGCCACGGTGAAGGCGCTGTCCGGCCTGATGCAGGCCGACGACGTGATCATCGACGGCGGCAACTCGTTCTACGGCGACGACGTGCGCCGCGCGGGCGAGCTCAAGGACCGGAGCATCCACTACGTCGACGTCGGCACCTCCGGCGGCGTCTGGGGGCTGGAGCGCGGCTACTGCATGATGATCGGCGGCGACAAGGCGGCCGTCGATCGCCTCGACCCGGTCTTCGCGACGCTCGCGCCGGGGATCGGCGACATCCCGAAGACGCCGGGGCGCGACGGCCGCGACCCCCGCGCCGAGCAGGGCTACATCCATGCCGGCCCGAGCGGGGCAGGCCACTTCGTCAAGATGATCCACAACGGCATCGAATACGGCCTGATGCAGGCCTATGCCGAGGGCTTCGACATCCTCAAGCACGCCGACAGCGAGGCGCTGCCCCCCGAGCGCCGGTTCGACCTCAACCTCGGCGACATCGCCGAGGTCTGGCGCCGCGGCAGCGTGGTCTCGTCCTGGCTCCTCGACCTGACGGCGAGCGCGTTGGCCACCGACGAGAAGCTCGAGGACTATTCCGGCTACGTCGAGGATTCCGGCGAGGGCCGCTGGACGATCAACGCGGCGATCGAGGAATCCGTGCCGGCCACGGTGCTGTCGAACGCGCTCTACCGCCGCTTCCGCTCGCGCGAGGACGCGTCCTACGCCGACAAGATGCTGTCGGCGATGCGCAAGGGGTTCGGCGGCCACCAGGAGCCCAAAAAGTCATGATGGGCGCGCTGCCGCCCGACGCCGTGGTCCTTCCCGATGCCGACGCGGTGGCCCGCGAGGCTGCCGAGCGCCTGATCGCGGTCTGCGAGGCCTCGCGATCCGAGCGGATCGCGATCGCGCTGTCCGGCGGATCGACGCCCAAGCGCCTCTACGCCCTGCTCGCCGGGCCGGACCATGTCGGCCGCGTGCCCTGGGACCGGGTCCACTGGTTCTTCGGCGACGACCGTGCCGTGCCGTGGGACCATGCCGACAGCAACGTCCGCATGGTGCGCGAGGCCTTCGGCCACGGCACGGCTTTGTCGGCCGCGCACCTGCACTTCATCCCGACCGACCTCGGGCCGGAGGTGGCGGCCGAGGCCTACTCCCGCACGCTCCTCGCGTTCTATGGCGCCGACCGGCTCGACCCCGCCCGTCCGCTGTTCGACTGCGTCCTGCTCGGCCTCGGCGAGGACGGCCACACCGCCTCGCTGTTTCCCGGCAAGCCCGCCCTGTCCGTGACGGACGCCCTCGTGGCGCCCGTGCCGGAGGCCGGCCTGACGCCGTTCGTGCCGCGGGTGACGCTGACCTTCAAGGCGATCGCCTCCTCCGCCCTGATCCTGTTCCTGGTGGGCGGCGCGGGCAAGCGCGAGGCGCTCCGGCGGCTCGCCGCCGGCGAGGACCTGCCGGCGGGCCGGGTGACGAGCCGGGGGCGGATCGAATGGTTGCTCGATGAGGCGGCCGCCGCCTGATACGGCCTCCGCTCGATCGAAGCGGAGGCCGTATCAGGCAAGCCCGCGCGGCGCATCCCGCGCGGCGCATGAGCGAAGCCCACATCCGCCATCCCGAAGGGATCGACCGGATTTGGTATGACGCCGCCGGAGCCGTCATCGAATCCGGCGGCGGCGATCTGGTCAGCGATGGCGGCGGTGATGACGGTGACGGCGCATCATGTGCGGGCGCGCCATCATGCTGCCGCGGCGGGCCATCCGATGCTGGCCGGCGAAGGTGCTGTTGCCGGTCGCCGCGGCGTTGCGGGAGAGGCCGTCGCCGGGGGCCGCCTGGCTCGGCATGTTCGTGCCGGCGAGTAGGCCGATGGCCAGGGTCGCGCCGAGGAGGATCTTCTTCATGGTGGTTTTCCGTCCGTGATCGTTCGTTCGCCCTGCTCGAACGGCGTTCGGAGGGCCGGGTTCCCGTTGATCGTACCATCCTGCCGCCCGTGCCTGCCGCCCGTGTCTCCCGCCGCGGTCGAAGGCGTGGCCTTCGACCCTGCGGGGCCAGGCGTCGGGCCGGGCGGGTCGGCACGGCGGAGGACGACCGGTGCGGCGCCGCCACCGCATCCACGGCGTGACCGGCCCATGCTCTAACCGCCTGCGTGGCCGCTTTTTCTGCACGCGAGCCGGTATCCACCGCGCTCGAAAATGCTCTAGGGCAGGATACCGATGAGGGCAGGACACCGATGCGGGCCGGTCACCGATGCGGATGGCGGCCCAGGGCCGAGGCGGTCGACGGGGAGCGGGGACGAAGCATGCGCGACGGATTTCGGACGCTGATCCTGGCGGTGCTCGCCGCCCTGCCCGCGGCGGGGCCGGCCTCGGCGCAAGCCGCCAAGCCCGCCTTCGTGTTCACCGGCATCCCGGATCAGGACGAGAGCCGCCTGGTCGAGCGCTTCGGCAAGGTCGCGCGCTACCTCGAAGCCAAGCTCGGCGTGCCGGTGACGTACATCCCGGTGAAGAACTATCCGGCCGCCGTCACCGCCTTCACCAACGGGCAGGTGCAGCTCGCCTGGTTCGGCGGCTTCACCGGCGTGCAGGCGCGCAAGGCGGTGCCGGGCTCCCAGGCGATCGCGCAAGGCGCGGAGGACGCCGCCTTCAAGACCTACCTGATCGCCAACGTGAAGACCGGCCTCCAGCCGTCCAAGGACTTCCCGAAGGACATCGCCGGCAAGAGCTTCACCTTCGGCTCGCGCGCCTCGACCTCGGGCCGCCTGATGCCGGAATACTTCATCCGGCAGGCCTTTCCGGGCAAGACCCCCGAGCAGGTCTTCCCGACGGTGGGCTTCTCGGGCGACCACAGCCGGACGATCCAGCTCGTGCAGTCGGGCGCCTTCGCCGTCGGCGCGGTCGACTATTCGGTCTGGGACCTCGACGCCAAGGCCGGCAAGGTCGACCCCAAGGCCGTCACGGTGATCTGGGAGAGCCCGACCTTCCCCGACTACCAGTGGACGGTGCGCGGCGACGTGGACGCGATCTACGGCGACGGCTTCACCGCGAAGCTGAAGGCGGCGCTCGTCGGCATCGCCGATCCGGCGATCCTGGAGCCGTTCGGCCGCTCGAAATTCATCCCCGTCGACAACGCCGCCTACGCGCCGCTGATCGCGGTGGGGCAGTCCACCGGCCTGCTCGACTGACCGACACGATGGCAGACCCTGCGATCCGGCTCGTGGATGCGGGCGCCGCCTACGACGGGCGCCCGGTGCTCGCCGGCATCGACCTGACGATTTATCCGGGCGAGCGGGTCGCGCTGCTGGGGCGCTCGGGGGCGGGCAAGTCGACGCTGATCGGCCTGATCCAGGCGCAGAGCCCGGAGCGGGTCGCGCTGGTGCCGCAGGCGGCGGCCCTCGTGCGGACCCTGTCGGTGTTCCACAACGTCTACATGGGCCGCCTCGACCGCCGCTCGACCCTGCACAACCTGCGCACCCTGGTTCGCCCGGCCGCCGCCGACCTCGCCGAAGTCCGCGCGGTGCTGGCCCGGGTCGGCCTGGCCGAGAAGATCCGCGAGAAGGCGGGCGCGCTGTCGGGCGGGCAGCAGCAGCGGGTCTCGGTCGCCCGCGCGCTCTACAACGGCCGGCCGATCCTGGTCGGCGACGAGCCGGTCTCGGCGCTGGACCGGATGCAGGGCGCAGCCGTGCTCGCCGAGATGGCCCGCGGCCACGAGACCCTGGTGGTGGCCCTCCACGACGTGGCGCTCGCGCTCGCCCACACCGACCGGATCGTGGTGCTGGAGGCCGGCCGCATCGTCCTCGACGCGCCCGCCCGCAGCCTCGACGCGGCGGCGCTGAGCCCGTTCTACCAGGCGGCGGCGTGATCGGGCTTCAACGCCCTGGCTACGCCGCGACCAGCCTGTGGTTCGCGGGGGCCGCGCTCGCCGCCTTGTCCCTGGCCGACCTCCACGTCACCAGCCTGAACCCCTGGGCCGACCTCCAGCGGCTGCTCGCCGGCCTGTTGCGGCCCGACCTGCTCTCGGTGGAGGGCTGGAGCGTCGTCTACACGGTCGCCTTCGCGGTGCTCGGCGTGACGTTGGGCGCCGGCGCCGGCTTCCTGCTGGCGATTCCCTTTGCGCGGTTCCGCGCGGTCCGCCTCCTCTGCGCCGGCCTGCGCGCGGTGCACGAGCTGTTCTGGGCCCTGCTGCTGATGCAGGTGTTCGGGCTTTCGGCCACCACCGGGATCCTGGCCATCGCCCTGCCCTATGCCGGCATCTGCGCGAAGGTCTACTCGGAGATCATCGAGGAGGCCGACCTGTCGGCGCTCCGGGTGCTGCCCGCGGGCACCGGCGCCGTCTCGGCCTTCCTCTACGCCCGCCTGCCGGAGGTCGCGGGCGCGTTCCGGCACTACACCCTCTACCGCTTCGAATGCGCCATGCGCTCGACCCTGGTGCTCGGCTTCATCGGCCTGCCGACCATGGGGTTCTACCTCGAATCCGCCTTCCGCCAGGGGCGCTACGCCGAGGCCGGGGCGCTGCTGCTGGTGTTCTACGCGCTGATCGGCTCGCGCCGGCTCTGGGTGCGGGCGAACACGGTGCCGGTGCTGATCGCGGCGAGCGCGCTGGCGCTGCCGGCCACCGTCGGCACCACCAACGTCGGCGCCAGCCTCGTCCGCTTCCTCACCCACGACGTCGTCCCCGCGCCCTTGCGCAACGCGAGCCTCCTCGACCCCGCCACCCTGCCCCGGCTCTGGGCCTGGTTCTCGCCGATCCTGACCGGCCAGATCCTCCCCGGCGCGGTGCAGACGCTGGTGCTGGCGCAGATCGCGCTGGTCGCGACCGCGCTCGGCGCCCTCGTCCTGTTCCCGCTGGTGTCGCGGCGCTTTTCCGGCCGGTTCGGCGCGCCCGCGGGGCGGGTGCTCCTCGTGGTTTTGCGCTCGACGCCGGAATACATGCTCGCCTACGTCCTGCTGCAGACCCTCGGCCCCTCGATGCTGCCGGCGATCCTGGCGCTGACGATCCACAATGCCGGCATCGTCGGCTACCTGATGGGGCGCCACGCCGACGCCCTACCCTACCGCGCCGACGCGCCGACGGGCCTCAACCTCTACGCCTACGAGACCGTGCCGCGGCTCTACGGGCAGTTCCTCGCCTACCTGCTCTACCGCTGGGAGCTGATCCTTCGCGAGAGCGCGATCTTCGGCATCCTGGGCGTCGCGACGCTGGGCTTCCACGTCGACGCCGCGATCTCGGAATTGCGCCTCGACGTCGCCACGGTGCTGATCGCGGCCACCGCCGCGCTGACGATCGCCGTCGATGCCGGCTCGCGCGCCCTGCGCAAGGCCCTGCGCCTCGACACCCTGCCGACGCGCCTCGCCGACCCGGTGAAGGCGCCCGCCCCCGTCTTGCCC
>NZ_VRVF01000027.1:0-59799 GCF_008040045.1 Methylobacterium sp. WL8
CCTGCACCGGAGGTCGTCATCTGGCCAACGGAACCGAGCAGATCAGCGCCGCTCGCTCACCCCGCCATCGTCACACGGCCGACGATGCACTAACTTCGAACCTGGGCCACCGAATGGGGGCAGGCCAGCATCCACCCTCCTTCAGGGTTCAGGATGCCCGAAAACCTTGCGCTCAGCGCGGACCAGTTTGATGGGGCAGGGTCAGTCGGCCTCGTCTTCATCTTCACGGCCGCCTACTGGCTCGGCCTTCGCGAGGAGCGCCGTCTCGCCCAGGCGCCGCGCGCCGCCGCGGCGGGGACCGCCTCCGCGCCGGCCCCCGTCGCCCGCACCTTGAGCGATGCGGAGCGGTCGCAGCGCCGGCCCTGCCGGTTCTGGATCAACGTCGTCCTCACGGTCGCCGTGCTCGGAACGATGGTGTTCATGGCGGAGAAGGTGCCGCCGGCCCTGATGTTCATGCTCGGCACCGCGCTGGCGCTGATCGTCAACTACCCGCAGGTCGACGCCCAGCGGCAGCGCATCGACGCCCACGCCAAGGCCGCGATCCTGATGGCTTCGATCCTCCTGGCGGCCGGCGTGGTCACCGGCATCATGCAGGGCACCGGAATGCTGAGGGCGATGGCGCAGACCGCCGTGACCTTCGTGCCGCCGGAGATGGGACGCCACATCCCGTTCGCGCTCGGCCTGGTGTCGATGCCGCTCTCGATGCTGTTCGACCCGGATTCGTTCTATTTCGGCGTCCTGCCCGTGGTGTCCGAGATCGCCCACCATCTCGGCGTGCCGCCGGTGCAGGTCGCGCAGGGCGCGCTGCTCGGCCAGATGACGACGGGCTTCCCGGTGAGCCCGCTGACGCCGGCGACGTTCCTGGTGTGCGGCCTGACCGGCATCGACCTCGCCGACCACCAGAAGTTCACCTTCCCGTTCCTGTTCGCGGCCTCGGTGGTGATGACCGTCGCCTGCGTCCTCCTCGGGGTCTTCCCCCTCTGACAGCGGAGATCGATCCATGAGAACCGTCCGCCTTGGCGCCGGCGCAGGCTATGCCGGCGACCGGATCGAGCCCGCCGTCGAACTCGCCGAGCGCGGCGCGATCGACTACCTCGTCTTCGAGGGCCTGGCCGAGCGCACCATCGCGCTGGCGCAGCAGGCGACGCTTCGCGATCCCGGGGGCGGCTACGATCCGCTCCTGGAGGCGCGCATGCGGGCGGTGCTCGCGCCGTGCCGGGCGCGCGGCATCCGCATCGTCACGAACATGGGCGCGGCCAACCCGGTCGCCGCCGCGCGGAAGACCAGGGCGCTGGCGCAGGAGCTCGGCCTCACCGGGCTGACGGTCGCCGCGGTGACCGGCGACGACCTCCTCGACGCGGTTCGGGCCGGCGACTTCGCCCTGGAGGAGAGCGGCGAGGCGGTGGCCGACCTCGGCAACCGCATCATCTCGGCCAACGCCTATCTCGGCGCCTCTCCGATCGTGGAGGCGTTGGCGGCCGGGGCCGACGTGGTCATCACCGGGCGCGTGGGCGATCCGGCCGTGTTCCTCGCGCCGCTGATCCACGCGTTCGGCTGGGCGATGGACGACTGGGAGCGCCTAGGCCGCGGCACGCTTGCCGGGCACCTGCTCGAATGCGCCGGCCAGATCACCGGCGGCTACTTCGCCGATCCGGGCTTCAAGGACGTCCAGGGTCTCGCACGCCTCGGTTTCCCCATCGGGATCGTGTCGGAGGACGGCACGGTCGAGGTCACGAAAGTCGAGGGCTCGGGCGGCCATGTCAGCCTCGCCACGTGCAAGGAGCAGATGCTCTACGAGGTGCACGATCCCGCCCGCTATCGTCAGCCGGACGTCGTCGCCGACTTCTCCGAGGTCGAGATGGAGCAGGTCGGCCCGGATCGCGTCCGTGCGACCGGCGCCACGGGCTCGCCCGCGACCGGCTTCCTGAAGGTCTCGGTGGGTTACGTCGATTCCTACGTCGGCGAGGGCCAGATCTCCTATGCCGGCCCCGGCGCCCTTGCCCGCGGCCGGCTCGCCCTCGAAATCGTGCGCGAGCGTCTCGCGCTCACCGGGGTGGCGTCGCGCGAGTTGCGCTGCGACCTGATCGGCGTCGACGCGCTGCACGGGCCGGCCCTGTCGGAAGGGCGGGAGCCCTACGAGGTCCGGGTCCGCGTCGCCGGGCGGACCGACACCCTCGCCGAAGCCGTGCGGATCGGCAACGAGGTCGAGACGCTCTACACCAACGGCCCCGCCGGCGGCGGCGGCGCCTGGAAGTCGGCCCGCGAGGTCGTGGCCGTGCAGTCGGTCCTCGTCCCGTCCACGCTGGCGACGCCGCGCGTGCAGATCGTAGAAGCCTGAGCAGGAGAGCGGATCATGAAGCCACGCGCGCTCGCCCACTCCCTCACCGGAGACAAGGGCAACACCTCGAACATCTCCCTGATCGCCTACGACCCAGCGGATTACGACCGTCTCGAAGCGCATGTCACGGCGGAGCGGGTGCAGGCGCATTTCCGCGAAATCGTGACCGGACAGGTCGTGCGCTACGCGCTGCCCAGGATCGGAGCGCTGAACTTCGTGATGACGGGCGCCCTCGGCGGCGGCGCGACCCGCTCGCTGGCGCTCGACGCACACGGCAAGGGCCTCGGCTCGGCCTTGCTCGATTTGGAGATCCCCGACTGAGCCGAGACGACCCTTGCGCGCGAGGTGACACGGCCCGCCGCGACGGCCGGGGCGGTGTCGCCGCCGGTGGCCGAGAAGGCGAGCGGGGCGTTGCTCGCGCCGAACACCGCTACCGGCCTAGGCACGGCGAAAGAGAAAGGTTTGGGCACGGGAGCGACTTTCGGTCGAGCTGCGCCGCATTCATCCGAACGTACAGGAAATCGCGCTGCCTCCGCATGTCCGCGAACAGGCTCAGCCGGCCGACCGTGCGGGCACGCTCGCCCGCGTGCCACGCGTGCGGCAGCCCGGTCTCGGCCATGCAAGTTGTGACGAGGGCATCGCCGATCCCGAGGATGGCCTTGGCCATCAATTCCAGGCGATCAGTTCCAGGGATGAGGCTCGGAGCGTCTGCGGGACCTGCCGACCGGTGTCGAAGGCTTCGCCGGTCATCCGCGCGCGAGAACGTTCCCGTGCGGCTCGTTCGCGACGAGACGCCGTCAGGTCGGCTGCACTTCCGTGTCCTTCACCGCGGGATCGTCTTCCACCGGGACCGTGGGCTGGGGTTGCGGGTCGGCCTCGATGTCCTCTTCGCTCGCCGGGACGACCTCGTCGAGTCGCGCGGGGTCTTCGATCAGGGCGCCCGGATCCTCGCCCGGCATCGGCGTGTCGGCATGGTTCATGACGTTGGTCTCTCTGGGACGAGGTCGGGGGAAGCGTTCAGGGGGAAGGCCCTATGGGGGCGCGGTGCCGCGCGCCGGCGCCCCCGGGATCGGACGGCGCCGTCAGGCGTCCGCGTCGTCGGCGTCGAGGATGCCTTCGAGGTCGCCGACCAGTGCGTCGAGCTGCTCGGAGGTGGAGCGGATCTTGAACGTCGTCCCGTCCTCCGCCTCCACGGCGATCTCCACGTGGTCGCCGACCTTGGCCGCCAGCGCCTGCTTCAGAATGTAGGTCGTCACGTCTGCCTTGTCGGCCATGCCGTCTCCTTCACGTTCGCCGCGGGCAACGCTGCGCAGAGGCGTTGGTTGGTGCGGCAGAACCTCGCGGCGGGGCGCAGCGGCTTGGTATCGCGCTCACGAACGCCGGCAGGGCATCTCGCCGGCGGCGATCAGGGCCTGGGCGATCGCCACCGTACGGCGGCTCTGGTGGCGGATGGCGTCGAGGTCCTCGCGCCGCGGGTCGGCGTTCTCGGCGCCGACGATGGCCGAGGCGCCGTAGGGCGATCCGGCCTCGAGCATCGCCGCGTCGGTGTAGCCCGGCGGGAGGATGACCATGCCGAGATGCGCCATCGGCGCGTAGAGCGACAACGTCACCACCTCCGAGCCGCCATGCGGCCAGGAGGCGACGGTGAAGGCGCCACCGACCTTGCCCGAGAGCGCGCCGCGCTTCCATTGCGGGCCGAGCAGGTCGAGGAAGGCCTTCAGCTCGGTGGCCATCGCGCCGAAGTAGCAGGGTGTGCCGAACAGGATCGCGTCGGCCCATTCCGCATCCTCGTGGGTCGGCGCCGGGTACAGCGCGTTCTGCCGCGCGGCGTTCTCCGTCCAGCCCTCGACCTTCGCCATCGCGTCGGCATCGGCGACTTCGCGGGCGCGGCGCAGACGCACGGTGGCGCCGGCGTCCCGCGCGGCGTCCGCGGCCGCCACGGCCAGCGCCTCGACGGAACCGGAGCGCGAGTAGAAGACGATCAGCACGCGGGCGGGATCGGAAAGGGGATCGGACACGGTGGTTTCCTTGGTCGAGATTTCTCCGACGTAGGGCGGCCGGCATCCGCGGGACCGCGCCCTGCCAAAGGGCCGCGCCGCGGCGGCCGGTCGCCAGCGCCACAGGGGTGGAGCCATCGCACACGCTGCACGTTGCCCGTCCGAAGTCCGATGCGATCGGGCGAGCGAGGTTTCACGGTGGCAGAACAACTCTCCGGACAGGCCGGCCGACAGGGCAAGCGCGGCAAGCCCGCCCTCTACGTGCTGGTCGCCAGCGTGGGACTGATGGTTGCGGCCCTCGTCGGACTGATGGTGTGGCAGGGCGCCAGCTCCCCGCCCGACTACGCGAGCCAGAGCCAGGCCGCGTCGCGCGCGCAGATCACCGGTTCCACGACCGGCCGGAGCGATGCCCCATCCTCGGCCAACACCGGCGCCGTGCCGGCTGGCAACCCGGCCTATCCGCAGCCCGCCAAGCGGGACGCCAACTGAACCCGTCGTCGAACCCGCCGTTCCCGGGTTCGACATCCTCCTGGGAAGCCCGACGATGACCTTGCGTTCCGAGACTCCGCCCTCTCCCGCCAACCTCGACTTCGGTACGCCGCCGGACGACGAGAACCCGACCTCGGCCCAGCTGAAGGCCGACATCGATAGCGGGCGGACCGGAGACAAGGTCAGCCACGGCGACGTCGGCGCGGCGCCGCTCGGGACCTGCGACGAGGCCGGCGACACGCCGCCGACCCCGCAACGGATCAAGCTCGCGCGCGAGAACGAGGCCGCGTCTGAGCGAGTCCGTGCCGCCGCCGACGTTCACGGCGAACGCTCCTGGGTGATGCCGCTGTTCTACGGCGCCGTGGTGGCGATCCCCGTCGTGGTCGGCGCCGCGATCCTCCTGCTGCGCTGATCCGAGGTCGTCGCGCGGCTCGCCGCTGGCGGCCTGTTCGCGTCAGACAGCGGAGATCGTTCCGACAGGGCGCTCGACCCTTCTGTCGGCATTCGTTTGCTCACCGGACATGGGCATTCAGAAAAATTGTTCGCTCATCGCCGTAAAATTCATACGGCGCATGCAAATCCAGCCCGCAACCAATCACGGTAACCTTTGTTGGAAAGCCATGCCGGCAAAGCGTAACCTCGATACGTGCTTCATCCTCGTCGTCGAGGACGACGACCTCGTGCGTCTCTACGCGGTCGAGATGCTGGAGGATGCCGGCTTCGCAGTCGTGGAGGCCCGCCAGGCCGACGAGGCTTGGTTCATCCTCCACGAGCGCTCGGATATCGGCGCGGTCTTCACCGACGTCGACATGCCGGGCACGATGTGCGGCGTGAAGTTGGCCGAACGCGTCTCCGAGGCGTGGCCCGACATTCGCCTGGTCCTGACCTCCGGCCGGCATCGCCTCGCGGATGAGGAGGTTCCCGATCACGGGCTGTTCGTGCCGAAGCCTTACAAGGCCTCCCAGGTCGTCGAGGCGCTCGAACAGGCTGCGTGACGGCGTCTGCCTGATTGGAAAATCCTCTGCGGCTCGTCGTCGAGCGCGCGAAATTTTTCGACAGGAACTGCGCCTTCGAGCGCCGTATCGTCGATGGCGTCCGTCAATTCTCAGTCGATCACTTCCACGATGCGGCGGGTGCCCGGCTCGACCAGCACGGGATGGTCGTTGACGATGGTGTAGTTGTAGCCCGCGAGCTCGAACTCGCGCGGCACGTCGTAGTAGACGATGCCATCCTCCGGCAGCACCGTGCCGATCCGCACCGGCCCGCGATAGGCGAAGGACGGGCGCCGCTCGGCGCTGGCATAGATCCGGAAGCGTTCGCGCCGGTCGATCCCGAGGATGCCGTTGGCGGTGCCGACCGCCGCCCCGAGCGCCCCGCCGACGACCGCGCCAAGCGGCCCCGCCATCTCCTCGCCGCGTTGCGCGCCCTCGCGGGCACCTTGCTGCAGGCCCTGCGCGGATGCGCCCGTGCCGAGGACGAGCGCGAGCGCGGTGGCTGTGAAGGTGAGGCGGGGCATCGGATCGATCCTGGGCGTTTCGAGCCCGCAGCGCGGCGCTGCGGTTTGAAGTCGGAATAGCATCGATCGCCCGCAATCCGCAGCCGGTGGCGACTCCCGGGTGGTCGGGCCGGCGCGCCCGGCCTTTTCGCCGGGCGCGTCGATCAGGCAGCCCGTTCGGCGCCGCGCGCGCAGGCTGCCCGCAACCGGTCCAACAGGTCCATAGCGAGTGCTGTGCGCTCCGCCGGCTCGGAGACCGGGCGGCGCAGGACGACGCGGCCGTCGCGCAGGACGAGATCCTCGCAGGCCGGCATCGGCCCGACCTTGACGCCGGGCCGAAGGTCGGCGGCAAGCCCCTGCGGACCTCCGTTCAGCCGGGCGACACCGAGTTCGCGGCAGGCCGCACGCAGGCGCCCGAGGGCGAAAAGGGCCGCGACCGGCTCGGGCGGGGCACCGAAGCGATCCTCGACCTCGCCAGCAAGGGCCTCAATCGCCGCCACGTCCCGCAGGCGCAGCAGACGCGTGTAGAGGCTGAGCCGGATCTCCGGCTCCGGCACGTAGTCGGCCGGGATGGCGCCGGGCAGGCCGATCTCGATCTCGGGGCACCAATCCTCGGCCTCCTCGCCCTTGGCGAGACGCAGGGCCAGCTCGAGTAGATGGCGGTAGAGGCCCAAGCCCACGAGCTTGGCATGGCCGGCCTGGTCCTCGCCGACGAGGTCGCCCGCCCCGCGAAGGTCGAGGTCGCGGGCGCTGATCGCGAAGCCCGCACCGAGGCGGTCCATCGCTTCGAGGGCCCGCATGCGCTGCTCGGCCGCCGGGCTCGGCGGCGCGGCGGGGTCGAACAGCAGGTGGACGACCCCGCGGCGCTGGCCGCGCCCGACCCGGCCGCGGAGCTGGTGAAGCTGGGCCAGTCCGAACTTCGCGGCGTCCCAAACCAGCATCGTGTTGGCGCGCGGCACGTCGAGCCCGCTCTCGATGATCGCGGTGGCGAGCAGCACGTCGCCGCCGCCGTCGGCGAAGCGGACCATCGCCTCGTCCATCTCGGCCGGCTTCAATCCGCCATGCGCGACGACGACGTCGAGGTCCGGCACGAGGGCCCGCAGGCGCTCGGCCATCGGCGCGATGTCCTCGATGCGCGGGCACACGACGAAACTCTGCCCGCCGCGACGATGCTCGCGGACGAGGGCATCCTGGACCGCGTCGGGGTCGAAGCCCGCGACCAGGGTCCGGACCGGCTGGCGCAGGGCCGGCGGCGTCGACAGGATGCTCAGGCTTTGAAGCCCGACGAGGGCGGATTGCAGCGTTCGCGGGATCGGCGTCGCGGTGAGCGTCAGGACGTGCCCCCCGCCGGCGAGGCGCCGCAGGTCGGCCTTGGTCTTCACGCCGAAGCGCTGCTCCTCGTCGATCACCGTCAGGCCGAGGTCGGCGTAGGCGACGCCGCGCCCGGCGAGCGCGTGGGTGCCCACCGCCAGCCGCACGGTGCCGTCGGCGAGACCCGCCTTGACGCGCTTGGCCTCGGCCGGTGAGACGAGGCGCGAGAGCTGCGCCACCTCGATCCCGAAGCGGGCGAAGCGCCGGCGCAGGGTCTCGGCGTGCTGGCGCGCCAGCACCGTCGTCGGCGCGATCAGCACCGCCTGCCGGCCGGCGAACAGGGCTGCGGCGAGCGCCCGCAGGGCCACCTCGGTCTTGCCGAAGCCGACGTCGCCGCAGACCAGGCGGTCCATCGGCGATCCGGAGGCGAGGTCGGTGAGCACGGCGTCGAAGGCCGCGGCCTGGTCGTGGGTCGGCGGGAAGCCGAAGCCGGCCGCGAACCGCTCCATTTCGCGGGCCGGCGGCCGGATCGCCGCGACGCCGGCCTCCCGGCGCTCCCGGGCGGTCTCCAGCATGTGGCGGGCGGTGCGCGCCAGGGTCGCCTCCGCCGCGAGGCGCCGACGCGCCCAGGTGCCGCCGTCGAGCTTGTCGAGGGTCACGGCGGCCGGCTCGGAGCCGTAGCGCCAGATCCGGTCGGCCTGGGCGACCGGCACCATCAGTACCGCGTCATCGGCGAAGCGCAGGCGCAAGGCCTCCGTCGCCGGCCGGTCGGCGACGGAGGCGACCGGCTCCAGCCCCTCGAACACGCACAGGCCGCGGTCGCGGTCGACGGCCACGTCGCCGGGCCGAAGGTCGACCTCGCAGAGCGGCAGGACATGGCCGGCGGGGCCGGCCGGCGCGGCGTCCGGCCCGTAGAGGTCGGCTGCGGCGAACACCGTCGCGCCGTCGGCGTGGAAGCCCGCCGCGAGGGGCACCTGCAACGCCAGCAGCTCGCCGGGCGCAGCCGCGGCAACTTCCGCCCAGCCGTCGATCAGGCGCACGGCGCGGTCGGCCACGGCGGAGGCCTCGCGCACGAGCCGGCGCAGGGGCAGGCTCTGGCCGGCGAGCACGATCCGCCGCCCGGCCTTCAGCTGCGCGCGCAGCAGTTTGGCAAAGGCAGCTGCCGGGCGTGCGGCGCCCGCGAGCCCCGACAGGCCGACACTCTCGGCGGCCGCATGCGTGGCGGCCATGATCGTGCGGGCCTCGACGGCGCGCGTCCACGCCGCGTGCGAGAGGTAGAGGTCCTCCCCGCGCCCAGCCACACCGTTGCGGCTCCCCTTGCCGGCATCGCGCAGGGCACGCGCCTCGTCGATCTGCTCGAAGAAGGCGGCGGCCCGCACTGAGGCGCCCTCCTCGACCACGAGCCCGGCGTCGGGCAGGTAGTCGAGCGGCGCGACGAGGTTCGGGTAGAAGCGCGCCAGGGCGTGCTCCTGGCCGGTGAAGGGGCGCAGGCGATCCTCCGAGCCCTCCGCCAGGACGATCTCGGTAGCAGGGTCGATCACCAGCCGACCTGCGTCGCCGACCGAACGCTGCGTGATCGGATCGTAGACCCGGATCGCGGTGACGCGGCCGTCCGCATGCTCGATGCGGGACGGGCGCGACGCGTCGGCGGGGAACACCTCGATGGTGCGGCCGCGGATCGCGACCTCGCCCGGCTCGTCGACCCGCTCGTCGACGACGTAGCCGAGGCGGACCAGGGTGGCGGTGATCGCCTCCGGATCGATCCGGTCGCCGGCCGCGAGCGACACGTGCGCGTCGGCCCAGGTCTCGCGCGGCGGGACGCGCTGCGCCAGCGCAGGCCCGGTGGTGATGACGAAGTCGGGCGGAGAGGCATCCGTGCTCAACCGGCGCAGGACGGCGGCGCGCAGGCCCATCGTCGCCCGGGAGGGCGAGGCGTGGTCCAGCGGCAGGCAGTCCCATTCCGGGTAGACCAGGATTTCGGCCGCAGGCGCCAGCGTACGCAGGACCTGGGCGAGCTCGTCGAGGCGCCGCGCATCGCGCGCCACGTGCACCACCGGCTTGGCCGATGCCCGGCGCCCCGACCCGTCCTGTGCCGCGATGTCGAGGAGCGAAACGGCCAGCGCCCCGATCGGAACGAGGGGCGCATCCTCCATCGGCGCGGGGCTCCGCTCGGCAGCCTTTCGTCGACGCTCGGCCATTCGTGACTCCGTCCTCAACCCTTGGACTCGGCAACGCGGTTCGGTTCGCGCCGGTCCCACGGGAAAGCCGGCTATTCACAGATCATGCGTGCGACCTGCGGACGCCCGTCACCCTGGAAACCGCCTCGCGAAGGCGCCGCAGGCCGCGGGCTCTCAAGGCGAGCGAGCTGGGCATTCCGGCGCCGCGTGGACGCATCGACGCAGCGCGAAAATACTCGGATCGGAGGCGTGCGACGTCCGGCCCCGCGCACGGCCATATCGTATGTTAGTGCGTGCCGCGCGCGGAGGTGCAGTTCTAGACCATCGCTGACCACGGGACCGGCCGTCAGCGCCTGCGAGACACTCGTGCTCCCGCCGTCCCGGAGCGGCGAAGCCCATGGCATGTTGCGATTTCGACGTTCGAGACGACGGCGCCGCGGCGTATCGCGACGGTGCAAGCGTCCGATCCGGCCGAGGCATCCCGATCATGAGCGCAGGTCGTCCGCCCTCCGCCGAACCCGACGGTCCACCATCCTACCGGGCGATGATGTTCGGAGCGGACGGCCGGATGGTGCTTCAGGCGGTGATCGCGGCCGAAGGCGACGACGACGCGAAGGCGCAGGCCCTGGCGTTGGTGGACGGTCACAGTGTCGACCTGTGGGACCAGCTACGGTTCATCGACCGGTTCGAGCCGGATCCTGCCCCTGCGCAGGTCCGGACCATCAGGGCGCGATCCTCGGATCGCGCAGGAATGCGGCTTTTGCCCAACGAAGATCTGTGAACGCATGGACGACGACGGCCCCATCCCGATCGAAGAGATCCGGCAGCGCGCCTACGACCTGTGGGACCGGCACCACCGCCCCGAGGGGCAGGAAATGCGGTTCTGGGTGCTGGCCGAGCGGGAGCTGAGGGCGGAGCGCCGGACCCGGCGGGACGGCCCGGCCTCGCATTCGTCTCAGGGCTGACGGATCGACGCCGGCGCGCCGCGGTCGAGCCTCAAGTCTTGTCCGGTTCGGCGACCGGCGCGGCGACGGCCCCGATGCCGATGCCGAGTTCCATTCCCGAACGAGGCGGCAACCCGATCGGCAGCATCGGGGCCGCCGAGGGCTCTTCCTTCTCTCGCGAGAGCTCGGCCTCCACTTCCCGGATCACGTCGGCAAAATGGTACGGCTTCCGGAGGAGCCGCGTGCCCGGCGGCAACGCACGCTCGAAATCGCCGCCCGCGCCCCAGGTCACGATGATGCCGATCGCCGGCCAACGGTGGCGAACGAGTTGCGCGAGGGCGACGCCGTCCCCCGCGATGCTGCGCCCGGTGATCAGCACGCGCACGTCGTCGGATCGTTCGAGCACGGACAGCGCCTCTGAGGCGGTGCGGACCTCGATGGTCCGGAAGCCCACATCCGCCAGCATGTCGGCGGTGACCAGGCTGACGATCTGGTCCGTCTCCACGATGAGGATGGCGACAGGTCCGTCGGCGGCGGTCAAGGAACTTACTCCCAATACCAATCTTGCGGTCGCGGCCATGGGCAGCGACGGGCAATTCGGCGTGACGATCCAGCCGCCCGCGAATTTCGGAGGCTGAAAGCACCACTAACGCAGCAAATGCAAACCTCCTAGTCCCGCGACGAACTCTGCGGAGGCGCTTGCAAGATTAACGATCATTTGTCTATCGCGCGCCGGCTTAGGCGCCAGACGTGTCGATCGGCAGAACGACGCACGCGGCGGCCGTACCGGATCGGGACGCAGCGTCGCACGGCGTCGCTAGGCGCCGGCCTGTGCTTCGAGACGTTCCGCCACGTAGCGCGCGCGGGAAGCGCCGTCGCTCACCGACCCCGTCCGTTCGCACCAGGCCGTGAACGCGGCGAGTTCCAGCGGGACCCGCACGACGTCGACGCCGCTGCGCGACACCTCGCGCTCGACCTGCTCGGCCGACATCCGCCAGGCCTCATAGGTCTCCGGCAGGTTCGCGCCGTCGGCGAGCCCGCGGCGGAGGCCGTCGTAGTGCTCGGGGCTGTACCAAGCCACGCCGACGCGGTGGGGACGGCTCATCGGAGATCCTCTGTCGGCGCGGGCGGCCTCGGGCCTATGCGCGGGGGACCGAAATCAGCATGGGACCACCCAATCGCCCGCGTGAAAAGGGCGTTCCGCCGCCCACCCCCCGCGATCTCGCCCCGGGGCGGCTACGCCGCGGTCGCCGTGATCGGCCGGCGCTCGCCGCATCCGCGGCAGAACCGCTCGAAGGTGCTCTTGCGCTGTGCGCAGGCCGGGCATCGCTCGAACACCCCGAGCCCGCAATGCGGGCAGAAGTTCGTGGCCGGGTCGTCGAGGGCGATCCCGCGCTCGCAGCCCGGGCAGACCTTTCGGGCGAGCCGCGCCAAGGCCTCGTCGGTGGCGATCTCGGTCCGGCGCTCGGCGTCGGGCCGTGCCTCGACCAGGGCCTGCCGCTCCCGATAGGCGTGCAGGGCGTTGATCGCCGCCCGGCCCCCGACGAGGGTCAGGACCGCGCCGACCCCGTACTGCACGTAGCCGCCGTAGCTCGGGAGATAGGGCACCAGCTCGACGAAGAACGCGAAGGCGGCGGCCAGCGCAAAGCCCCACACGAACGGCCAGTTGCGCGTGTTGCGCCGCCTCATCAGCAGCCAGCCGGCCAGGAGCAGGAGCGGCAGGGTCAGGGCGAGGCGGTAGCCGAACACCCGCAGCTCCTGCCCACGCTCCGCCGCATCGAGCTTGGCCTGCGCCTCGGCGCGCAACCCGGTGTCGGCGGCTTCGAGCGCGGATTCCCGCTCGCCGAGGTCGAAGGCGGTGCGGTTCAGTTGCTCGAGCCGCTCCTCGACCGTGCGCTCGGCCGCCTTGAGCTGGTCCAGTCCCTCGGTGCGGGCGACGAGCCCGGGGTCCTGATCGACGCGCTGCGTGGCGTTGCGGGTCTTCAGCCAGTTCGCGAAGGTCTCGCGCGCCGCCTCGGTGGCCGAGCGGGCGGCGTCGAGCGCCAGCTGCGCCGCCTCGGCCTGCCGCCGCGCGTCGTCCTGCTCGCGCCGGACCTTTTTGAGCGCGGCATCCGAGGCGCGGGCCGGCTCGCGGTCCAGGAACTGCTCGACGGTGTAGCGGTGCTCGACCTGCGGCAGGTCGCCGACGACGAGCGAGCCGAGGCCGATCAGGAAGCCTGCGAACAGCAGGGCGACGAGCCACAGGGCGGCGTTGAACCAACGCTCGGAAACGCGGGTGCCGTTGGCCACGCTGGGCTCTCCTCAGGTTATGACGGAACGCTAGGGCATGCCCCGGACCTCGGGACGGCGAAACGCAGGCGGACGTTCAGCCCGGCCGCGCGCGCATTTCGTTGCGGATGCAGGTTTCGATGTCGCGCACTGAGCGGTTGTAGGTGTCGTTGAACAGCTGCGCCGGCTGGCTCGGGTCGCCCTTCGCCTTGATGTCCCGGGCGACGTCGCGGCCGTGCCCGATCACGCTCGCCACCGTGTCGGCGTAGCCGGTACACGCGGAATCCGCCTTCGGAGCCAGCGCGTCGAAGGTCGTCCCGAGCTGACGGTTGGCGGTCGAGACCTCGCCGAGCGCGGCGAGGAACGGCGCCACGTCCGACTTCGGCCCGAGCGCCTCGAAGCGCTTCACCGCCCGCTTCAGGGCGAGGCTGGTGTCCAGCAGCCGGCGGGCCGGCGCATCCTCCGGCAGGGCGGCCGCGCGCCGCTGGTCGCGGGCCATCTCGCGGTCGAACAAAGCGGTGCCGTAGGCGTCCATCGCCTTGGCCGCCGCCTCGACCTGGGGCACGAGGATCGGGTGCTGCTCGCGCGCGAGGCGGAACCCGTCCACCTTGAACTCGCGAGTGGTCTGATAGCGGGTCAGCGCCTTCAAGGTCGGGTTGAGCGTGCGCAGGCTCGCGAGGAGGATCGCGGCCGGGGCGTCGACCTCCGGCACGACGCCGGGCAGGGCGATTGCCGTCTCCAGTTCGCCGATCACCCCGTCGAAGTCGACGATGCCGAAATGGTACCACGCGTCGGCGCCGGGCTTGAACTTCGGCTTCAAGACCCGCTCGTTGTCGCGCCGGTAGTCGGCGAGCTGGCGCTCGATCGGGTGCGAGCGCACGAGGTGGTTCTGCGCCTCGGTGTAGGCGTCGGCCTTGGCCGCCGCCTGCGCCTCCGGGCTTGCCGGCGGGGTCACGGATCGCGCGGGCCTCGTGTCCGGCGCCCGGGCGGCGACCGCGGGCGGCGCGGCCTGCAGGATCGCCTGCGACGCCGGCGGCAGGCCGGGGAAGTCGCACTTGAACGCCTCGACCATGCTCTTGCGCACGGTCTCGTGCGCCCGGGCGCACTGATGCGCGATCGTCGTGCGGACCGCCTCGTTGCGGGTCACCGCCTCGCGGAAACTCTCGCGCAGATTGTCGATGCCCTGGCGGATGTTGGGGCGGACGGCCTCCGGCACGCCGGGGCTCGCCGCGCACTGCGCATAGGCCTCGAAGAAGGCGTCGCAGCTCTCGATGCCGACCGGCGTGACCGGCGTCACCGCCGCCGCGGGCGTCACCAGGGCGACGGCCAGGCAGGCCGCCGCGAGGTGGGGAACGCGTCGTTTGCGCGTGGTCGTCATGGGCATGACCTTCCGGGTCTGGGCCGATCCGGCCGTCGGCCGGCTCACAGGTTGCGCAGGGCGAGAAGGGGCACGAAGGCCGCCAGCGCCACGGGGATCGACCAGTATTCCATCCGCATCCAGAACAGCTTGTGGAGGCTGTACAGCAGCACGCGCTCGTTCGTGACCGGATCGACGAGTTCGCGCGGCGGCTTGCCGTTGAGGCGCCGGCCGACGAACCAGTTGGCGGCGGCGGCAGCGAACAAGCCGAGGCTGACGGCGAGGAACGTCAGTTCAGGATGGCCGGCCGCACGCAAGGCCAGACCTCCCGCCGCCCCGACGAGGATGGCGGTGACGGCAACCACGGGCAGGACGAGGATTCCCCAGCCGGACCAGATGAACAGCATCGCCAGAGCCTGACTTTTCGATCGCGGTCGCGGTCGAACACGCGTAAGGACGTGCCCGTGCGATCCGGAAAAGCCACGACTGCGCATCAAGCCTGCCGCTACCGGATTCGGACCGCGGGATTGTCTTGGGCGTGCGAATGCGGCGACGCTGTGTTCACGGCGGCGTGATCTGCAACGGAACTCCGGGACGGCCAAGCCTCGCTTGTCTCGACGCGTCGCCGAAGCCGGCTCAGACGAGGTTTTCGTGCTCCGCTCGCACCTGTGCGTAGAGGGCTTCGCAGCGCGCAAGCCACAGGTCGCGGGTGAACAGGCGCATCACCCGGGCATGCGGGACCGTGCGCGGGATCGCGAGCGCCTGACCGAGTGCGGCTGCAAGCGCGATCACGTCGTCCGGCGGCGCGAGGCAACCGGCCTCGCCGACGACCTCCGCGGCCGCCCCCATGGCGATGCCGGCGACCGGCACGCCGCAGGCCATGGCCTCGATCGCCACGAGGCCGAAGGGTTCGTCCCAGCAGGGCGTGAACAGGAAGACCGAGGCACGACCGACTTCGCTTGCCAGCGCCGCGCCCGAGAGGTGCCCGCCGTAGCGGATCGGGCCGCCGAGATGCGGGGCGACCTGCGCGTCCCAGTAGTCTTGGTCCTCCACCGGGCCGAACAGGGTCAAGGGGATGCCGGCGCGCCGGGCCGCCGCGACGGCGCAATGCGTGCCCTTGATCGGCGCGATGCGGCCGGACCAGACGGCGGTTCCGTCGCCGCGATCCTGATAGGGCCAAGACGCGGGATCGACCCCGTTGTGGAGGACCGAGACGCCTGCGGGCGCCGCCTCCCGCCACCACGACCTGCGTTGGGCCTCCGACGTGACGGTGACGCGATGGCCGGGCACGAGGCTGTCCTGCACGAACCAGCGCAGGGCGTCGTAGGGCGGCACGTGGAGCGAAGTGACGGTGGGCGTCGCCGCGAGGCGGAGGCCGTCCAGCGGCAGGCGGCTGAGGGAGTTGTTGTGCAGTACGTCGAAGCCGCCGTCCGCGATCCGGTCGCAGGCGGCGGCGTAGCCGGCATCGACATGGGCCTTGAGCCCGGCATCGCCCCGATGCTCGAGGCCGGGGAAACTGCGCTCGTGGTGCACCGGGATCACCGGGTCGATGGCGAATCGCGGGTCGCTGTCGCCGGCGGCGAACAGGACGACCTCGTGTCCACGCGCGGTCAGGCCTTCGGCGAGGGCCCAGGTATGCGCCTCCATGCCGCCCGCAAAGGGCGGCGCCACGGGATGGCGGAGATGGGCGAGCAGCGCGATCCTCACGCCGTCGCCGCGGCGGCGGCCTGGGCTTCGAGGAAGCGGATGACGGAGGCCGAATTGCCGTAGGGCTGGTGGCTCTGCTGGCCGGTCAGCGCGAGGTCGCCGGCCTCCGGGCGGCGCAGGATGCGGATCGGCCGGTCGGGGGCGTCGTCGATCAGCCCCATCACCTTGAAGGCGTAGAGCCAGTGGCCCATCGTGCGGTAGCCCCACTTGGCCTCGAACAGCTCGGCGTTGCGCACCACGCTGTCGAGGTGGTGGACCGGCGGCATGTGGTGCGGGTGGTACTGGTGGTAGGCGAGGCCGCCCTTCATCCAGGCGATGGGGATGCCCGCACGGTCGAGGACCTTGCCGAAATCCGTGTCCTCGCCGCCATAGCCGGTGTAGCGCTCGTCGAAGCCGCCGGCGGCCAGGAAGGTGGCGCGCCGGACCGCGAAGTTGAGGGACCAGAAGCAGCGGTAGTCGTCGCAGATCTCCAGGCCCGACGCCGGGGGGCCGCGCCGGTCGGAATGGCGCTCGGCGACCGTCGCGAAGGCCTCGCAGGTCCAGTCTCCGATGGTGGCGCGCTCGGGCAGGTGGAGCACTTCGCCCATCAGCAACCCGTCGAGCTCGGCGAGCCCGCGCGCGTAGTCGGCGACGAGGTCGGGGGCCGGGATGCAGTCGACGTCGAGGAAGACCACGGCGTCGCCGCCCGCCGCCGCGACGCCGCGGTTGCGCGCCGCAGCCAGCGGCAGCTCCGTGCCCGGCACCAGGATCTGGCGCACCGGGAAGCCGACCTCGGGCAGGTCGTAGGGCGCGTCCTGCATCACCGCGACGACGAACTCGGCGGGCTTTTGCGTCTGGCGCTCCAGGCCGCGGAGCACGTTGCGCAGGTGCGCCGGCCGGCCCTTGGCCAGGGTCACGACGGAAACGGTGGACATGGGGCGGTCTGGCTCCGGGAGGTTCAGGCGGTGCGGGATGCGGGCATGCGGCCGGCGACGACCGTGAGCGGAGCAGGCTCGGCCGCGCCGTGCCAGAGTTCGTCGGTCAGGCCTTCGAGCCATCCGGCGGCGCGCGCGGCGGCGTCCGGCGCGTAGAGGCTGCGCAGGGGGGCGGGGTCGAGGCCGCGCGCCCGGTCTAGGAGGTCGCGCCAGCCTTGGAGGTCGCCGGGCCAGATTGGGGCCTGGACCGCAGCCCCGAGCCGGACCAGGGCCTCGGCCTTCCGGGTCTGCTCGCCGAAGTAGCGCCATTCGGGCATCACGATCAGCCGGCCGCCGACGCGGGCGACCTCGTGGATCGTGTTGTCGCCGGCCGAGGCCACCACGATGTCGGCGGCGGCGAGGTAGTCGGTGACGGAGGGCACCCAGCCGAGCTCGCGCAGGTTGGCGAAGTCGGTCTCGTGGCCCTCGCGGTGGGTCGGCCCCAGGGTCAGCCACAGGGTGTCGGGCGCAGCCCGCGCCGCCACCGTCAGGGGTGCGTAGGGCGTGCCGCTGCCCCCGCCCCCGGTGATGGCCACGACGATCTCGCGCTCAGCATCGAGGCCGAGCTTCGCCCGCGCCTCCGCTCGGTCGGGCACGCCTTCGACGCTGGTGCAGAGGCCACCGCTGTAGAACGTCTTGGCGCGCAGGGCGGCCGGGTAGTCGTCCTGCTCCATGCGCTCGTCGAAGGGGGCCAGCATCCCGACGCAGGCCTCGTAGGCGCCGACATGGCCGATGTCGGAACGGTCGCCGTGCATGCGGATCTGCACCGCGGGCACGCTGGCGATGCGCGCGAGCAGGGCGATCTCCGCCGAGACGTCGACCATGAACAGGCCGACGTCGCGCTCGTCGAGGTGGTCCAGGATGCGCCGCATGGTCCGGCGCATCTCGGCGAGCCCCAGCGGCACGCAGTGCATCACCTGCGGCGTCGGCTCCGCGTAGAGGCGCGGCGTCGGCACGGACGCGCCGATCATGTTCGGCAGCGGCACGATCTCGATGTCGCGGGAGAAACCGTCGAACAGCGACGGGCCGGCGGTCAGCACGGAGACGGGCCGGTCCTTTGCGAATTCGGCCGCCACCGCCATCGTGCGGTTGGCGTGGCCCCGTCCCTGATGGTGGACGAAGAACGCGATGGGCTTCTTCATGGCTGTGGGATTCGCGATCCGTCAGGAGAACAGGGCGTCGGGCCGCAGGGCGGCGGCGATCTCGGTCGGGTCCGGCCGGCGCAGGACTTGGATCGCGGGGGCGTCGTCGTCCCAGGCGATCAGCCCGGCGGCCCGGAACTGGTCGAGCCAGTAGGTCATGCACCAGCGCCCGTGCGCGCGCCGGAAGCGGGCGGCGTTGGCGAGGATGGCGTCGAAGTGCTGCAGCGGCGGCACGTGGACGGGATGGTGCTGGTGGTACGCGCGCGCGCCGCCGACCCAGAAGGTCGGCAGGCCGGAGGCTGCGAGGCGCATGGCGAGGTCGGTCTCCTCCCCGCCATAGCCGGCGTAAGCCTCGTCCATGCCGCCGCATGCGCGCCAGGCGTGGGCCGGGAGGGCGAAGGACAGGCCCCAGAGCTGGCCCGGATCCGGCTCCCGTCGCAGGCCCTCGGCAGGAACCGGGGGACGGGCCGGATGCGCCCGGCCGAGCCGCGCGAGCGCGGCGTCGTCGGCGGCGACGTCGGCGTCGAGCCCGGGCGGCAGGTACAGAACCTCGCCGAGGAACAGGCCCTCGGCCTGTGCCGCCGCGCGCCGGTAGGCCGCCACGAGGCAGGGCGACGGGATGCAGTCCACGTCGAGGAACACGAGGAGGTCGCCCGAAGCGGCCTCGGCCGCGCGGTTGCGGGCGGCCGCGAGCGGCATCGGCTCGCCGGCGACGTGGCGATGGCGGACGGGGCAGCCCGGGTCGGGCAAGTCGGCGGCACGCTCCGGCTGCATCCAGGCGATGACCAGCTCGCGAGGTGGCACGGATTGCCGCGCCAGCCCGGCCATGAGGTTGCGCAGCCGGTCCGCCCGGCCGCGGACCAGGGTGAGCACGCTCGCCGACGGCCCGTCGGACGCGTCAGACGGCATCGGCCAGCATCCGGCGGAAATGCCCGACGCCCTCGATGATGCCGCGGGCGTGCGAAGCGCGGGCGACGTAGGAGTGCTGCAAGCCGGCGTGGCTCGCCAGGTCGTCGGAGTAGTTGGCCACGATGATCGCCTGCGCCCCGGCGCGCAGCATCTCGACGTCGTTGCCGGAATCACCGGCGACGAACACCGCCCGCTCCGGCAGGGCGTAGAGGGCGCGGACATGGGCCACCGCCGTGCCCTTCGACGCCGCCGCCGGCAGCACGTCGAGGTAGCGGCCGTGGCTGTGGATCACGGTGGCGCGTTGCCCCGCGAGGGCGAGGCGGGCGCGCACCGCCCGCGCCGCCGCGGCGTCGGCGAAATAGCTCAGCTTGTGCCCGCGCTGCTCCAGCGGCCCCTGGGGCACGAGCCCGTCGAGGCCGGCCAGGACCGCGTGGACGCCGGCCCGGTCCCAGTCGGCGGAGACGGCGGTGCGCCACGCGAGGTCGGCGGCGTAGGTCACGCCGTTGGGGTCGAGATGGTAGATCTCGGAGCCGACCGAGGTGATCATCACCTGCGGCCGCGGGCTCATCTGCTGCTCGAGGATCGCCATCGCGCTGTGGAACGACCGGCCGGTGGCGACGCCGAAGGCGAGCCCGGCCTGCCGGCTACGCCAGCGCCGGAAGATGCCGAGCGCCGCCGCGCAGCCGACGAGCGTGTTGTCGATGTCGCAGACCAGCATCTGGCGCGGCGCCGCCAGGGGCGGCTGCGGCGCTAGCAGCGCACCGAGCAGGGCGTGGTATCGCGCGGCGTGCTGGTCCCAATCGTAGGCGGCGGCCGCGCGGGCGCCGCCTGCCACGCAATCGGCGTACAGCGCCGGCTCGCGGAGGATGCGCAGGCACGCCGCCGCGATGGCGTCGGGCGCGCGCGGGTCGACGAGGAGCCCGTTGCCGCAGGTCTCGACGATGTCGTTGGGGCCGCCGCTGTCGGTGGCCACCAGCGGCAGCCCGGCGGCCGAGGCCTCCAGCAGCGTCAGGCCGAACGGCTCGTTGAGCGCGGGGTTCACGAAGACGCCGCCGCGGGCGCGGGCGTAGGCGTAGATCGCCGGCACGTCCTCGGGATCGTGGGTCTTCGGGTAGGCCACACGCCCGTAGAGGTCGTAGCGGTCGATCAGCACCAGGATCTCGCGCAGGGTGGCGGGCATGTCGCCGTCGAGCGCGTCGATGTCCTCGCGCATGCCCGCCATCAGGACGAGGTTCGCACGCGCCTGAAGCTCGGGACTCTCGCCGTAGGCCCGCACCAGGGCGGCGAGATTCTTGCGCGCCACCGGCCGGGCCAGCGCCAGCAGCGCGGGCTTCTCAGGCTCGTGCAGGAAGCGGTCGATGGTGGCGTCGATCCGCGCCAGCGGCTGGGCCGCGGTGAACCGCGCCAGGTCGCTGCCCGGCGGCAGGACCCGGATGCGCCCGGGATCGTAGGCGGTGTACCCGGCATACTGCACCTCCGCCTCGTCGCGCGAGGAGGCGACGACGAGGCTCGCGCGTGCCAGCGCGCCTTCCTCGGCGGCGATGCGATGCACGAGGTCGGGGGCGTCCTCCGCGCCGGCACCCATCAGCGCGGCCTTCACGCGCCCGAGCGAGTGCGCGGTGAACACGAAGGGGATGCCGAGCGCGTCCTGGACAAGCGCCGCCACCGAGGCGGCGTCGGCATAGTGGGCGTGGATCATGTCCGGCGCCCGCGGCTGCCGGGCGATCCAGGCGACGAGGTTTCGGGCGAAGCTCGCGACCTCCGTGTGCATTTCCTCTTTGGAACGGTAGGCCGGCGACGCGCTTGCGAGCCGCACCAGTTCCACCTTGTCGGAGATCCGCTCTTCGGGCACGGCGTAGTCGGGGCCGTGGATGCCGTCGAACAGGCGCGTCGCCATGACGATCCGCGCGATGTCGGCATCCTGCGCGGAGGCCGCCACGAGGTCGAGCAGGTAGCGGATGTGGCCACCGGTGTCGGCGGTCAGGCCGAACGCGACTCCACCGCCGCGAAGGCAGCCTTGCAGGGCGACATGCAGGACGAACATCAGGCGGCCGGCGTCTCAGCCGTGACCGGGCGAGGAAACGTTACAGGTGAGGTCTCGACCGTGATCCGCGTCGCCCAAGTCGCCCCCAACATCTTCCCCGTTCCCCCCGAGCATCACGGCGGCACGGAACGGGTCATCCACGATCTCGGCACGGCGCTGCGTCTTATAGGTGTGGAGGTAACGCTGTTTGCCCCCTCCGACAGTGCGACAGACTTGCCGCGCGTCGGCAACCACCCGAGCCTCGCCGCCCTGGAACGGCGCCACGGGCGGGTCGCGCCAGGCGTCCCGGCTGCGCTCGACGCCCTGCAGCTCGAGGCGCTGCGGCTGCGCCTCGACCAATTCGACATCGTGCATTGCCACGGCGAGTTCGCGCATGCGGCGCTCCTCGGGGCGCGCCGCCGCCACAGTCTCACGACGGTGCACTGGCGGGTGGACGAGCTCGACCGGGCGCTGTTCTTCGCGGGCTTCCCGGACCTGCCGGTGGCGGCGATTTCGGCGGCGCAGGCGGCCGAAATCCCGGCCGCGAACCGGGCCGGGATCGTGCATCACGGCATCGCGCGGGACCGCTACGCGCTGAGTCGGCGACCCGAGGCGCACGTCGCCTTCGTCGGGCGGATGACCGACC
The DNA here is from genome assembly GCF_008040045.1 of Methylobacterium sp. WL8. NCBI lineage: Bacteria > Pseudomonadati > Pseudomonadota > Alphaproteobacteria > Hyphomicrobiales > Methylobacteriaceae > Methylobacterium > Methylobacterium sp. WL8. The sequence continues at coordinate 21,757 of NZ_VRVF01000027.1, forward strand.
AGAAGCGGCCGGACACCGCGATCCGCGTCGCGCGCGCCGCCGGCCTGCCGATCAGGCTCGGCGGCACCGTCGACGTCGGCAACCCGGACTATTTCGAGCAGCGGGTGCGCCCGCTTTTGGGCGACGACGCGACCTACCTCGGCCCCGTGGACGACCGCCGCAAGGCCGACCTCCTGGGCGGCGCACGGGCGCTGTTGTTCCCGATCGACTGGCCGGAGCCCTTCGGGCTCGTGATGATCGAGGCGATGGCCTGCGGCACGCCGGTGGTCGCCTGGAACCGCGGCTCCGTGCCGGAGATCGTCGAGGACGGCGTCACCGGCTTCATCGTTTCCTCGGAGGCGGAAGCGGTGACGGCGCTCGGGCGGATCGGTCAGCTCGACCGCGCCCGGGTCCGCGCACGCTTCGAGGCGCGCTTCACCGCCGACCGCATGGCGGCCGACTACCTCGCCCTCTACCGCCGCCTGCTCGCCGCCTGATGCGGGTCGCCTACCTCGCCTGGGACTACCCGCCGGCCCCGAGCGGCCTCTCGACCGCGGCCCGCGAGATCGCCGAGAGCCTCGCCGAGGCCGGCGCCGACGTGACCGTCTTCACCCTCGACCGCACGGGGTGCGACCGCATCGGCGGCGTCGACGTGGTCGGGCTTGCCCTACCGCCGGGTGGCGCGCTGGCACGCCTACGCCGCCGGGGCTCGGCCGGGCACCTCGCGGCCCCCCTCGCCTTTCGACGTGCGGTGCTCGCGGCCCACGCCCGCCAGCCGTTCGACGTGGCGGAGGCGACGAACTGGTACGCCCCCGCCGTGCTGCTCGCGGGACGCCGCGACCTGCCGCTGGTGACGCGAAGCTCGACGCCCGCCGCCTTCACCCGCGACGCCCCCGCCACGCTGCGCGACCGCCTCGACGGCCGAACCGCCGATTTCCTGGAGCGCAGGCAGGCGCGGGGCAGCGCCGGGCTCGTCGCCAACACCGCCGAGCACGGCGCGGTGATCGCGCGCGCCTACGGCCTGTCCGGCCCGCAACCGGGGGCGGTGATCGGCTTGAGCCTGCCTCCCGCGATCACGGAGGCCGCGCGCGGCGCGTCCTATCCGGAACATGAGAAGCCGGTGCGCCTGCTCTTCGTCGGGCGGGCGGAGGCGCGAAAGGGCTTCGACGCCCTGCTCGGGGCGATGGCGATCCTCGCCGACGAGGCGGCGCGCGGGTCGGGGCCGTCCGTCCGGCTCGATCTCGTCGGCGTGCCGGCGGCGGACTTGCCGGCCGATCTTCCCGCGGCGGCGCGGGCCTGCATCCGCCCGCTCGGCCGGGTTCCCGCAGACGATCTCGCGCAGGCCTACGCCGGGGCCCATGTCGTGCTCGCGCCCTCACGCTACGAGAGCTTCGGGCTCGTCTACCAGGAGGCGCTGGCCTACGGCCGCCCGGTGGTCGCCTGCGCGCTCGACGCGAGCGCGCGCGCCTTCGTCGGCGATCCCGGTGCCGGGCCGCTGGCGCGGGACGCCACCGGCGCCGCGCTCGCCGACGCGATCCGCCCGCTGCTCGCCGACCCGGACGTGCGCGTCGCCTATCGCGCCCGCGCGCTCGCGGCGGCGGGCCGCTTCACCCGCGAGGGCTTGGCGCGCCAGACCCTCGACCTCTACGCCCGCGCCCTTGCCTCGGCGCAATCGCGACAGGCGCGTTGAAGCGGACGTGTGGAGGCGAGCGCTACGCGCGAAACGGGCGCAGCAGCGCCGCTTCTTCCTCGGGTCGCCCGCGCCCGGGGGCGAGGCTCTCGTAGCGGCGCGAGCGCGCCAGCACATGCGCGCGGCCGAGGTGGTGCTCGATCGCCCCGTGCAGCGCGACGAAGCTTCGCGGCCAGCCGCCGTCGAGGGCAGGCCGCTCGTGCACCCGGCCTTCATAGCGCACGGCCTTGCGGTTCAGCCGGTACTGCACGTCCGGGAAGACGTCCGACAGCAGGCCGTCGACCCGGTTGCGGCGCGCAAGCCCGACCGAGAGCACGTCGCCCGCCTCCGCCAGGGCCGCAAGCGCCGGGAGGCGGCGGCCGACTGCAAGATCAAGGGTCTCGTCCGCGTCGAGCTGCAGCATCCAGGGATGGTGGGCGAGATCCTGGAGGGCGTTGCGCTGGGCGGCGAAATCGCCATCCAGCGGACGGGCCGCCACGCGGACCGCATCATGCGGAAACCCTTCGTCCGAGACGGTGCGCGGCGACGCAGCCGCCGCGTCGAGCAGGACGACCACGTCGTCGGTCCAGGCCGCGTGGGCCGCGACCGCCGCCAACACGCGGTCGAGGTCGGGCGGCCGGCAGAGCAGGCCGAGGGAGACCGGCACCCGCTCCCGCCCATCGAGGGCGTAGAGGTCGGCCTGCGCGGCCCGCACCGCGTGCGGCCGGCGAAGCTCCGCCCGGCCCGCGGCGTCCTGCGGGCGGATGCCGAGCCCGAGGGCGGTCGCGGCGCTACGCAACGTGTAGAGGTCGAGCCCGTAGGCACCCGCCGGGTCCGGGACGAAGGTCGGGCCGGCGAGCCGCGCGGCGAGGTCGGCGCGGCAGCGGGCCGGGTCGGCGTCCGGCGCCAGCAGCAGGCCGCAGGACGCGCAAGCGATCGGGAAGTCGCGGCGCTCGCCGCCCGGATACGCGAGGTGCCGCCCGCTCGGCTCCAGCATGTCGGCGGCGCAGACGAAGCAGCGGCGCATCATCGATTTCCGATCCTCGACCTGCCCCGGCTTGCCGCGCGGGGCCGACGCCATACCTCCGCTTTTCCCCGCACAAAGTCCGCAAACCCCTGCCGCACGTGAACGCTCCCGTCGATCCGTCCTTCGTCGGCGACGCGCTTCCGCGCCTCGACCGGCCGCTCGCCGTCGTCGGCAACGCGCCGGGGGTCGAGGCCGCAGCCGCGATCGACGCGGCGGCCTGCATCGTGCGCTTCAACAACGTGACGGGCTTCGGCGGAGCCGCCGGCTCCCGCGTCACGCACCTCGCCCTCGTCAACCGCGGCGGGCAGATGCGCGCGTGGCTGGCCGATCCGCGCTTCCTCGATCGCCCTGTGGTTCGCGCAGCGCAAGCCTTCATCCTGCCGTTCCCGATGCTCCCCGCCGAGCACAACCGGCCCGAGCAGACCTGCTGGACCCGCGAGGCGCTGGCCCGGCTCGCGCCCCTGGGCAAGCCGGTCCACGTCCTGCCCGAAGCCTTGCACGAAGAAGGACGGCGTCGCCTCGCTCCCGGCACCACCGGCAGGCCGAACCCGAGCACCGGATACCTGGTGACGCTGGCGCTCCTCCTCGCGCGGCCCGCCGGATCGGAGCCGGTCGACGCCTACGGCTTCGGCTTCGCCGGCTGGCCCGGGCATCCGTGGGCGGCCGAGCGCGCCTGGTTCGCGGAGGCCGAGGCGGCGGGCCGGCTCCGCCTGCACGAAGCCGGACGATGAGGTTTCTCGCATGACGACGCTCGTCACCGTCCTGAAAGGCGGCGGCCGCTACGACGCGACCTGGGTCGAACGCCTTGCCCGGGGCGTTCGGCGCCATGCCCCGGCCTTCGACCGCATCCTCTGCCTCACGGACCTTCCGCTCGAAGTCCCCGGGGTCGAGCGGGTCGCGCTTCGGCAGGGCTGGCCGGCGTGGTGGGCGAAGATGGAGGCGTTCCGCCCCGGCCTGACGCGGGGGACGACGCTGCTGTGTGACCTCGACACGGTCTTCACCGGCCCGGCCGACGCCCTGGCCGAGCCGGGCCTCGCCGCGATGGAGGACTACTTCCACAAGGACCGGCTCTCCAGCGCGCTGCTGCGCTGGGATGGCGACGACCTCGCTTTCCTCCACGCCGCCTTCGCCGCCGAGCCTGAACGCTGGATGGCGGCCGGCTCCTGCGGGCCGGTGCCGAACGGCGTGCACGGCGACCAGGTCGTCATCGACCACCTGATGCGCCGGGCGGGCGTGCGGCCGGCCTTCGTCCAGCGGCTCTACCCCGACCTCCTCGACTTCTACGATCCGCGGCGTGCGGAGCACGGGCCGGTGGTGATCTTCATCGGCGATGCCAAGCCCGACACCGCCGCCGGCCCAGTCCACACCGCCTGGGCGGAGCCCTGACGGGCCCGCGCGGGGGGCCGGCGAAGTCGCTTTTCAGCTCGGCGGCTTCTCGCCCGAGAGGCTGCCGACGCGCTCGGCCGCAAAGCGCGTGCGCAACCAGGCGGCCGCGGGGCCGCAGGGCCGCTGCTTGTGCCAGACCAGTTCGAGGGCGATCGGCCAGTCGCCCGCGTCGAACTGCAGGTCCGGCGTCACGAGGTCGGGCGCGGTCTGCGAGGCGGCGATCACGTGGTCGGTGACGAAGGCCCAGCCGATCCCGTGCTTGACCATCTCCAGGATCACCCAGTGGCTCTCGACCCACCACACCTCGGCGGCCACCCGCAGGCGGCGCTTCTCCGGCCCGTCGCCGCGTGCGGCGACCAGGATCTGGCGGTGGCGCTTCAGCTCCTCCCATTCCACCCGCGCCTTCGCCAACGGATGGTCGCGGCCGCAGACGAGCTTGAGCGGCACCCAGCCGATGGTCTGGAAGCCGAGTTCCGTCGGCAGGACCTCCTGGCGCCACATCACGCCGAGGTCGGCGGCGCCGGACCGCACCATGCGGCTGACATCCTCCATCAGCGGGAACAGCAGTTCCAGCTCGACGTTCGGGAAGGCCTTGGCGAAGTCCGCGAACAGGGCGCCGAGGGCATGCTCGGGGTAGAGCTCGTCGATCGCCACCACGAGGCGGTTCTCCACCCCCTGCTCGAGGCTGCGCGCCACGCCGACCAGGTGCTCGCGGCGGTCGAGCACCACGCGCGCCTCCAGCAGCAGGCGCTCCCCCGCCGGAGTCAGCACCGGGTTGCGGCCGGCCCGGCTGAACAGGGCGAGGCCGAGATCGGTTTCGAGGTTGGCGACCTGGGTGCTGACGGCGGATTGCGCCTTCCTCAGGATGCGCGCCGCGCCCGAGAAGGAGCCGGCTTCGGCCGCCGCCACGAAGGCCTGGAGCTGGTCGAGGGAGACCGCCATCCATCGAATTCCGAGATAGGTTCCAACTTGCGAGCACGAGTATCGCAGATAGAACGCGCTCAACCTATACCAGCTTTACGAGACGAGACCATGCGAACCACACGCGACCGCATCCGCCACGCCATCCTTTTCGAGGTGATCGGGCTCGCCCTCGTCATCCCGCTCGGCTCGACGCTGTTCGGCCTTCCCGCCTCCGACATGGGGGTGATCGGCGTCGGCAGCGCGCTCGTCGCGATGGCGTGGAACTACGTCTACAACCTCGGTTTCGATCGCGCGCTGCAGCGGCTGACCGGGCACACGCGCAAGGGCCTCCTCCTGCGGGTGGGCCACGCGGTGCTGTTCGAAGCCGGGCTGCTGGTAATCCTGCTGCCGCCGATCGCCTGGTACCTCGGCATCTCGCTGGTCGAGGCGCTGGTGATGGACCTCGCGATCGCGGGCTTCTACGTGGCGTACGCCTTCCTCTTCAACCTGGCCTACGACTGGGCCTTTCCGTTGCGAAGCTGGGGCGCGGTCGCAGCGGAGCCCACGGCCTGAACCGCAGCGCGCTCACGCGACGACGAGGTTGAGCCTGCGCGCGGCCGGCCCGAGCTCGACGCGCCGCCCCCAATCGAAGGCGATGAAGTCCTGCTCGATCCCGTCGGCGAAGACCACGCCGCCCTCGTTCATCCGCGAGGTGATGGACAGCGCCGTGCCGGCGAGCTTGCCCGCCCGCACCGTGGTGCCGGTGGCGACGCTCGGGAAGGGCTCGCGCACCCAGTAGCCCACCGCCGACTCCTCCGCCCCGATCCCGAGGGTGAGGCGCGTCGCCTCCCCGATCGAGCGGGCCCAGCCGGTCAGGCCGGTCCCCGAGGCGACGATGAGCCCGCTCGAGGACTGGTCCTCGGCCGCGCCCTCCGCCTCGATCCGGTAGCGCGCCGACTGGTGGCTGCGATGGCCGACGAAGATCTCGTTCAGCGCCAGCAGCCGCTGCCCGGTGTCGAGCACCGCCTCCACCAGGGTGCGGCGCTCGACCGGCGCCGCCCCGGCGGCGCTCGCCGGCAGCAGCGCACCAAGGCGCTCCACCGCGAGACGTGCGAGGGCGCCGTCGTAGAGGTCGGGCGCCGGGTTGACGCCGAGCACCGGCTGGTCGCGCAGGTACTTGGCCACGTTGGCCACGAGCCCGTCCTGGCCCACCGTCACGACCACATCCTCGGGAGCGAACAGGAAGCGGTCGAGGTCGCCGCGTCGCGCCAGCGCCTGTCGCCACTCCCCCGGCACCGCCGCCCGCGCCTGCGCGAGCACTGCGTGGAAGCGGGCGTGGCGCGCCTCCACCTCGGCCAGGTTTTGGCCTCGGCTCCCCAGGAAGAACCGGGCTTGGCCGCGGGTCGCGTGCCGGGCGAGCAGCGCCTCGTAATCGGTCTCGCGGATCACGAACACCGCGCGCGGGGCGATCACCGCCATGGCACACTTCCTCTCATGGCACGCTTCCTCTCATGGCACGCCTCCCATCATGCCACGCCCCTAGCGCGGCAAGGCGGGCGACGGCGCGGGCCTGCGGAACTCGCCGAGCGCGGCGGCCAGCAGGTCCGGCGTCACGTTGAGGTGCTCGATGGTCTCGAGCTTGCCCGCGAACTCGCGGGCGGCGAGCCCGAGGAGCACGGCGGGCGGCAGGTCGCGGTAGATCGCGGCCCGGCGTTGCTCGGCCTCGACGTGGGCGCCCTCGACGAGGCGGATGCGCTCGGCTTCGGCGGCCGCCTCGAGCCCCTGCGCCTCGGCGAGGCCGGCGGCGCGGTCGCGGGCGTTCTCCGCCTCCCGCGCGATGAGCACGGCTTCTTGCCGGGCCAGTTCCGTGCGCGTCTCCAGCTCGTTCTCGGCGATGGCCCGCTCCTTCTCGACCGCGAGGGCGCGGCGCGCGAAGGTCGCGGCGTCGGCCTTCTGCTGCAACGCTTCGAAGGTCGGCGTCTGCAACGCGCGCTCCAGCTCGCTCGACGGCGCGAGGTTGGTGAGCCGCACCGAGACCACGGCGATGCCGATCTCCGCCAACGCCGGGGCCGCCCCCAGCACGGCTTCGAGGGCGAGGCGCAGCGGCTCGGGGCCGGCGTCGAGGAGGGTGCCGACCGGGCTCCCGCCGATCGCCTGCATCACCGTCTGGCCGGCGATGCCGCCGAGCCGCGCCTCGATGCGCTCGATCGGCTCGCCCTGCGGGCGGCCGGTGCGCAGCCCGAGGGAGAAGTCGACACGGCTCGCCAGAAGCACCGGATCGACGACGCGCCAGCCGATCGTGCCCTGGACCACCACGGTCTGGAAGTCCCGGCTGCGGCCGCGCACGAACAAAGTGGTCTCGCGGTCGTCCATCGGCACCTCGCTGATGCTCGCGGTCTCTGGCCGGAACCAGAACACGAGGCCGCGCCCGCTCTGCCGGATGCGGCCGTTGCGGTAGCGGATGACGTGGCTGCTCGCCTCGCTCCTGAGCTGGGCGACCGGGCCGAGGTTGCGGATCGTGGCCATGGGAGCCTCCTTTCGCTGGAATCAGAGCGGCTTGCGGAAACGGTAGAGTTCGGCCGGCCGGAACGAGGTGCCGGCCTCGCGGGCGCCCGTCGGGACGAGCCAGCCGCGGTCGAGCATCCGGCGGCGGAAGGCGGGCTTGTTCAGGGACGTGCCCAGGATCGCCTCGTGCACGTCCTGAAGTTGGCGCAGGGTGAAGCTCTCCGGCAGCAGCGCGAATCCGACGTCGGAATAGTCGAGCTTGCCCCGCAGCCGCAGGATCGCCAGGGCGAGGATGTCGGCGTGGTCGAAGGCGAGCGGCAGGGCTTCGTGGCCCGCCCGGTCGCGCACCGCGAAGGCTGCGACGGGCCCGCCCGCCTCGCCGGCCCAGGACACGGCGATGCGGGCCGCCGACAGCGCCGCGTTCTCCTCTTCGACCTGCGCGAACACGGCCTCGGGCAGGAGTGCCAGGTAGGCGACCGTCACGATCCGCATGCGCGGGTCCCGATCGACCGCGCCGAAGGTGTAGAGCTGCTCCAGGCGCGTCCGCTCGGCCTCGATCGCATCGAAGCCGGCCTTGTCGCGAAGCACGCGCGCCGCCGCCCCGTCGAGGGTCTCGTCCGGTCGAACGAAGCTGCCCGGCAGTGCCCAGCGCCCGGCATGCGGGTGCTCGGCGCGCTCGATCAGCAGCACCGCCGGGTGGCCATCGCTAAGACCGAGCAGGACGAGGTCGACGGTCAGCGCCGGCCGCTCGAAAGCGGTGGGATCGTAGGCCTTCAGAAAGGCATCCTCGTCCATGGCGACACCATATATCTGTTCTGCATCTAACTAAGATGCAGAACAGATATATGTCAAGCTGTGCGGTCGGCTCTGCCGTGCCTGGTGCGACGTCCCTCGCTACGTGAACGAACTCCCAGCAAAATTTGATCGTCACAGCCGCTTCCGCGTTGACGACCCGGATCGGCGGCGCCCAGGGCGCTCGCCTTCGAGAAACACCGCGAGACCTGTCATGACCTGCATCCGATCGAAGAGCGTGAAGGCCCTGGCAATCTCGGCCGTCGTCGCGGCGAGCCTGACAAGCACCGCCTCCGCCGACTGCCTGCGGCGGGTCTACAACCGCTCGACCGCCGTGCTGGTGGCGAGCCAGGACGGAGGCCCCGCCTTCGTCGTCCCGCCGGGGCGTTCGGCCACCGTGCGCCTGTCGCGGCCCGGGCAGATCGACCTGACGGCGTACTGCTCATCGGTGGACCGCTTCGGACGCCCGGTCGCCGGCGGACGGGAGGCCGCAAGGCTCCACTTGGATTACGAGGCGGTGCTCGACCGCTGCTTCATGAAGTTCGGCGACGGGTTCTTCCAGCCGGAGCTCGGCCCGGGCTTCTTCGGGACGACGAATACGGCGCCCTTCACCGTGAACAACCCGAAGCAGGGCGACGTCGTCCTCGGACCTTCCGGTGCCATCTGCTCGCCGGAGAACTGAGCGCGTCTCTGGCCGTTCTTATGAGGAGATCTGTACCGGTCTCGACCTGTGGCGTATTGATGGGACCGAACATGACCGAGCAACACGGGGACGCAACACAGATGTCCGAGGTCCTGCGCCTCATCGGAACCTTGTCCGACGAGGTGCTCGATGCCCAGATCATGAAGCGGCCGGTGCCGGCGGTCCAGGTCGCGGCGTTGGCGGACGCGGCGCGCCTCCTGCAGGACCACGACATCGCCCTGCCGCCGATGCTGCTCCAGGTGCTGCATGGGCTCGATCGCGACGGTGTTTCGCCGACCGGCGACTCGGACGATGACACGTCGGATGCGCCGGACGAGGCGGATCCGGCCAAAGGCCTCAAGAGGTTCCTGCGGCCGTTTCGGAACTCTCGTTCCTAGGTCGGCTTCTCTCGGCACACACTGGGAGAAGACATGACCAAGATCACCACGCTTTCCGGCGCCGCCGCGATCCTGATGCTGACGGCCGGCGCGTCCTTCGCCGCCCCTTGCGCGGTAGGCACGACCACCAACAACCAGGGCGCGTCGTCCTCCGCCGACAAGAGCTCGTTGGCCGACGGCACCTCGACCGCCAAGACCACACCCGGCGCGAAGGCCGAGACGCCCGGAACGGTCGGCGCCCTGAACAACGTCGGCGCCGGCACCAAGCCGGCCGACGGCGAGCAGAAGCCGGCGGAAGGCAAGGTGGTGAAGCCGGGCAGCAACGACTGCTGACCACCGTCGAACGGCCTTTTTCGATCGTCCGATGGCCCTGCCGGTCTCGCCCGGCAGGGCTTTTTGTTTGTGCGCCGGACCGATCAAGGCCGCTTGCGGGGCCGACGCGACGGGTCTCGCCGGAGCTTCACGAGGCGGTCATGCCGGCGGGCGTACAAGCCTCAGCGTCCGCACCGTGCGACGCCCGGGTTCGCCGGAATCCCGCCGTCGACGAGGACGGACAGATCGCCGCGCGGCATGCATCCTCGCTGCACTGCAGCACGGCGCGCCCCATCTCTGGTGCAACGCAGTCATGGACCGTCGCACCCCGGTGCGCCCGACCCGGAGAGCCACCATGTCGAACCTCGAACACCGCGCCGCCGCACGGATCGCCCCTGGATCCGCCTCGGTGCCGCCGCTCGTCCCAAAGCACATCCGTGAGCAGTACGGCACGGCGCTGACCCGCATCCCGCACATCGCGCTCGGCGCCCGAAAGGTCACGACCAGCAAGGCCCTGCCCGCCGTCGGATCGTTCGGCTGAGGGGAGATTTTCGCCGACGCTTCCGGACCGGCGCGCGGTATCCCGGATCGCGGCTACGTCGGAGTCGCCGAGTGATCCGGGACCTTTCGACGGGTGCGCCGGTTGATCAGCGCCGCGTCCGTCAGCGGCCTGGAGTACGCCGTGTACAATCCCTTCTTCTCGTCGATGATGCTCGCCTTCGAAGCCCAGAAGGTCGTCGAGCTTCGCCTTGTCCGGCTCGCCTGGGGCGGCCGCGAAGGCACGGCCGAGATGCAGTCGATGGTGGTCGAGAAGATCCAAGCGGGCATCGAGGCCGCCGGCACGCTGATGATGGGCGGCTCGCCCGAGGTCGTGATCGCGCGATACCGCGAGCACGTAGCCCAAAATACCAAGCGGCTGATGGCGGCGTAGGCTTCGAATCGGGCGGCCGGCACCGGACCGGCCGATCACAGAGCGCCGCGATCGGGCTCCCGCGCGGGGCATCGGGAGGCCTCGTCGGCGCTGATCGCCGAGACACCGCGGGATAGGCCGCGAGCTTTTCCCGTGACGACGGGACTGGCGCCGTCCTTCCCTTGCGACATCCCTGCTTCAACCAGGCATTGCAGATTTAACTTATGATAACGTAGAGACGCGAGGGCTTCGCTATGCGGCTCGAAGGACGGGCCGGTCGCAATCTCTGGTTGGCCAATCGGGATACCCGCCCCTTCGCCCATCGGAGACGACGTTGCCCTGCGCTCATTTCGCCCGCGAGGATGGCGACAGCTGGACCGATGTGAGCGGGAGCGGCGAGTTCCGCGCGCTTCGACCTTTCGGCCGACGCACCCGGATCTCCGGGGATGCCGGGCGTCCGATGTCCGCGCGGGCGCCGCGCCTCGGATCGATCCGCTGGTGAGCGACGCGCTCGGCTCCGACCAGTCGCCGCCCGCGCTGCTGATCCGCAAACTGGCGAGCACCGCGCAGCTCTCGGATAGGGATCGTGGCGCGATCGGGATGCTGCCATTCGCGGTCCGCACCTTCCCGGGGCGCACCAGCATCGTCCACGAGGGTGATGCGCCCAAGCAGTGCTGCCTGATCCTGGACGGGTGGGCCTATCGCTGCCGCACCCTCGCCAACGGGCAGCGCCAGATCTTCGCGTTCTACGTGCCCGGCGACATGCCGGACATCGAGAGCCTGCACCTGCACGTGATGGACCAGGGCCTCGTGGCGATCGCCCAGACCACGGTGGCCTTCGTCGCGCACAAGGACATGCGCGCCCTGATCCAGAGCAACACCAACGTCGCGATGGCCCTGTGGCGCGACACCCTGATCGACGCCACCCGCTGCCGCGAGCGGGTGATCAGCCTCGGCCGGCGGCAGGCCGTCGGCCGGATGGCGCACCTGTTCTGCGAGATGTACGTCCGCCTGCGGACGGTCGCCCTGGCGGACGACCTGCGCTACCTGCTGCCGCTGACCCAGGCCGAACTGGCGGACGCGTTGGGCCTGTCGTCGGTGCACGCGAACCGCTCGTTGCAGGAACTCAGGAAGATGGGGCTGGTCACGCTCCACCGCCGCGAGCTGATCATTCAGGACTGGAGCGGGCTCGCGACGACTGCGGAGTTCGACCCGTCCTACCTTCACCTGATCTGACGATCCGGGCTGCGGATGGCGAGCGGTCGGTCGGCGCATCGGGCGGGGGTGATACGGCGCGGACGGGCCGGTGCGGCCGCCTACACGAACGTGCCGCGCCGGCGGCCGGGATCATTGGGTTTGACGGCGCAGGGCGTGGATCGTTTCGACCGCGGACGAGCCGGAGGTTTCGATGTGGCAGACGAGGCGCAGCGTGAGCAGCGTGGAGTCGGCGTCGCGGATCGTCACCACGATGAAGCCACCGCGTCCGTCGCCATCGAGGTCGGAGACGTAGCGAGCTGCGCACGAGATCGCGTGCGCCCGCGCCGCCTCGATGTCCGACAGCTCCGTGCCCGCCTCGTCCCGGAGGTCGATGCCGTCATGGATGTCGAAGTAGTATCGGACCATGCTCCCCCCGGCATACATCGCTAACCTATGTAAACAGAGTCCTCGACACCGAGCACTCTGGCGGGATATGACCCATATTGGTGATGGGCAGGACTAGCCTTATGCATCGAACGACGCAAGATGTAACCCCACGGTCACAATGGCGATAGAGGTCAAGGTGCAGGAAGAGACCATTGGCGCCATTGGCGACGCCGTCGACCTGCTGATACAGGCTCGCGAGCGGCTTGAAGCGCATACGTCGTCGAAGACGCGCCTACTCCTCGACATGCTTCTTCTGGATCTTGCCGAACAGTTGGCTGCTTTCGCCGAAGAGGCAAAGCATTGACGGCAGGTGGACCGATTTTTCGCCGGCATATCGTCCGAATCGGATTCACTTATGACGCTTTCGGCGAAGTCGAGGGTGTCTAACGTGAGGCGCGCGCCTCCCGTGATGCGAATGCCCCCGCTTTGCTCAAGTGCCTTTCCCCTTCGGCGGGCGCGAACGACGTTCAAGACGCTCAGAAGCATAGAGTGCGAAGAGAACGCAGCTTTAACGAAGCCTTTACTACGTTGAGGGATAACCAAGAAAACAACCCTCGATTGCGTCTGGCCGATGTACCTCCCGCTGATCGCCGCACTGATGATGCCCTGCGCCCTCATGGTGGTCGCGGTCTCGGTTGCCGGTCGCGGAGACCCTGACGACCGGTGGACCAAACTATCCCACTCCACTCGTCGCCTGATGGACCTGTAGGCCGAGCATGCCGCCTCTCGCGAGCCACACCTCGCGCCGTAGACTTTCGTCCGGCGACGAACCGGCGTTTCGTTTACGGCGCGTTAACCATTGCAACCGGAAGTTGATATTACAGGTTCTCGAAGACAGGTGATCACGTGGCTGGTCTTGCGCAACTCGAAGAACAGGCGGTGGAGAGGCTGACGCTCCGTCTTGTCGAGGACGCCTATTACGACCTCGCGGCGGTGGTGCAGGCGGCCAAACCCCAGGCCGCGGCCGCGCTCCTGGCGGTGATGGAGCAACGGGTGACCGACGTCCTCACCCTCCTGTGCCGGACCCGGTCCGAAGGCGAGCGCTCGGAGGTGATCGCGCTCGCGGTCGGCGAGCGCATCGCCGAGATCATGGACCAGGCGCATGGACGCCCGTCGCACGTCCGCGCCGCCTAGGGAGATCGCATCATGACCGTCGACCGCAGCGCCGGCTTCGAGAAACGAGCCGTCGAAGGTTTCCTCGGCGTCGCCTTGCAGGTCGCCCTGGTCCGCCTCGGCGAACTCTCGGGTGGACGGGCCGAAGAGGCGCTCGACCATTACGAGCATTCGCTCGTCCAAGCCCTTCGAGGTTTGACCGGGCCCGAGGTAGCGAAGCTATCGACGAAGACCGCAGTCGAGGATACGATCGTGATCCTGCGCCGGGCGATCGACCGCGCCAGCCGGACGATCGCGGAAGGCGAAGCTTCGACGATGCGGCGCTCGCCGATCGCAGCCTGACCGATCACCGATCGGCCGTAGGCCAGCAGAGTGATCGCAGGTCGCAGCCGGATGAGATCGACCGCGGGCGACGATGCCTTTTCTCTCACGTTCGCTGCTTGCAACGTCGCGAGAGGTGTTGGTCAGCGCAGTAAACGCTTGCAGCGAACGGACCGCGCGGAGCCCGCCTGCGGCGGAGGACGAATACTGACGGCGGGTCGCAACAGTAGCATCTGCGCAGGCACAGCGACCGGCTAACGGTCAAGCTATGTCGAATTTGCAACCCCGGGTTGATCTCAGGTGTGAAACTCAATCGCGCGCAATGCGTATTGGGTCGTGTCCGGACCGGCGACGACGCCGGCTCGGCTTCCTCCGACCTGAAAGCGACCGTTCCGATGATGCCCACGCATGCGCCGAAGCTCACCACCGATGGCGATCGGTCGATCGGAAGCCGCATCGCGGCGTATCGGACGGCGCAGGGCCTGAGCCAGACTGCGCTCGGTCAGGCTCTCGGGGTGACGTTCCAGCAGGTCCAGAAATACGAGAAGGGCCGCAACCGCGTGGGCGCCGCCCGCCTTCAGGCGATCGCCGACTTTCTCGGCGTACCGGTCTCGACCTTCTTCGATGAGCCGGCCGACGCCGTCGACGGACGCGAGTCGATCCAGCACCTGCTGCAGGACCCGGAGGTGATGAGCCTGGTCCGGACCTTCGCCGGCATCTCCGACGCGGCGACGCGCCGCAACGTTCTCGCCATCGTCAAGGCCGCCGCCAGCCTCGCAACCACTCCTCCGGCGTCGGTCGAGTGATGCGGCTCCGACCGCGGCGGGTTCGGGGTGTCGGACGGTACAACCGACTTTTCAGTCGTCGCGCGTTGAACGCGTACAGCCTCACAAATTATCTTTTAGTCCCAGACAAGATATTTTTGATACTGCGCCGCCGTTTTATTGCCATGTGCGCGCAGCGCATGGCGTGACTTGGTCTTCGATGGACGAATGCGGTCGAAGGGCGGCAGTATAAAAGAAGAACTACGAATTTCCTGCATTATGTTGCGTTGCAAAATCCGCATATCGCACCGCACCATTTCCGTGTTTCAATCTCTTGGTCGGTCGGCTCTGCAGGCGACCCAACCGGAGATTCGTCATGCGCTTCACCCACGCCCTCACCGTTGTCGCCCTCGTTTCGGCGCCCTTCGTCGCCGGCACCGCGATGGCCGGCGAGCCGCTCAACCTCACCCCGCCGCTCTACCGCGAGCAGGCCCGGACGATCCGGCAGACCCGCGCGACCAGCGACATGCTCACCACGCCGCAGCCGGTCATCGCCGCCAAGCCCGTCGAGGCCCGCCGCGTCGTCGAGGTGGTCGCCGAGGCCAGCGCCGCCCGCTGATCCCGCGATCGGACGGCCGACGCGGCTCCTCGAACGAGCCCGCTGCCACCTTGCGCCGGAACACCGCCCGCCTCCGGCGCGGGCGGGGCTCCGGCGGATCGCGTTTGACGGTCTGAATATTCTACGCACGGCGCGGCCGGTCTCTTCCGCGAAGGAGACCGCGTCGATCGCAAATCCGTAGCGCGGAACCTCGCCCTATCGGATCTGCCGTTGCGCGGCCTCCCGCCCGGCAGCAGCGTGGAACCGAAAACGAAGACGTGATCGTCACGCTGGGGTCGGTCGCGCGCCCGAGGACGTGCCGAACGCAGGACGTGGCCTCGGCCGTCGAGCACGACGGTTAGGCGGTCGCCGCCCCGCAGCACTTCCCAAAATTTCTTCTCGCGTGAAGCCGATCCGAGCCGGGCGTTTGACCCTCGGAACGAGGACCGGCGCAAGGCTTAAGGCCCCTTGCAAGCTTGCGGCGCGCCTTGGGATTGGGAAGGCCCGAGTACGGTTCTGGGACCGGGTCCCGCCCATCGCCCCGGCGCTCGCCTCCGCCATCCAACCGCACAAGCACATGACGGTCGAAGCCGGCGGCAAACTTTGGTTCTGTCTGCGCCGACCGCGCACCTGCCTACGCAAGCCCGAATTGGGGCGGCTCCGCTGAAATCATGGATCAAGTGGCGACCGAGACCGTCGGCTCGGACCCGAATCGGCAACGGACCGCACGCCGCCCTCGCCATGCCGACCCATCCGCTTCTCGCCGAGGCGAAATGCCCGCGTCGGAAGTCCGCGGTCGTTTGGAGCTTATCCAGGCTGTCCGAGTTGCCCCCGGCATTTCCGATTTCGATGGCGACGCCCTGCGGCGGCCGTCGCCCCCCCCCGCAACAGGTTCGGAGACCATGATGGGACGACCTGGAGACCTCGACATGAGCCGACGCGACGTGGTCGCCACCGCGACCGCGGCGGCGGCCCTTTCCACTCTTCCCTCGGGCGCCCGCGCCGAGGGCGCCGCCACGGGCCAGCCGGTGCTTGCGACGGTGTCGTTCACGATCAACGGCGAGCGTCGCGAACTCGAGCTCGACACCCGCACCAGCCTGCTCGATGCGGCGCGCGAGCACCTGCGCCTCACCGGCTCGAAGAAGGGCTGCGACCACGGCCAGTGCGGCGCCTGCACGATGATCGTCGACGGTCGGCGCATCAACGCCTGCCTGACGCTGGCGGTCATGCACCAGGGCGCGGAGATCACCACCATCGAGGGGCTCGGCCAGCCCGACAACCTCCACCCGATGCAGGCCGCCTTCATCCGCCACGACGGCTACCAGTGCGGCTACTGCACGCCGGGCCAGATCTGCTCCGGCGTCGCGGTGCTCGCCGAGATCGAGGCCGGCATCCCGAGCCACGTCACCGCCGACCTCACCGCGCAGACCACCGTGACCGAGGCCGAGATCCGCGAGCGCATGAGCGGCAACCTGTGCCGCTGCGGCGCCTATTCCAACATCGTCGAGGCGATGAGCGAAGTCGCCGGCCTCGAGACCGGCCGGAGGCACGCATGAGGTCCTTCACCTACGAGCGCCCGGACACGGCGGCCGCAGCCGCAGCCGCCGTCGCCGCCACGCCGAACGCCAAGTTCATCGCCGGGGGCACCAACCTCCTCGACCTGATGAAGCTGCAGATCGAGACGCCGACCCACCTCGTCGACGTGAACGGGCTCGGGCTCGACCGGATCGAGGCGACGCCGGACGGCGGACTGCGCATCGGCGCGCTGGTGCGCAACACCGACCTCGCCGCCGACGCGCGCGTCCGAAAGGATTACGGCGTGCTCTCGCGGGCGCTGCTCGCCGGCGCCTCGGGGCAACTGCGCAACAAGGCGACCACAGCCGGAAACCTGCTGCAGCGCACCCGCTGCCCGTACTTCTACGACACGGCCCAGGCCTGCAACAAACGCCAGCCCGGCTCGGGCTGCTCGGCCCTCGACGGGGTGAGCCGGCAACTCGCGGTCGTCGGCGGGAGCAACGCCTGCATCGCCACGCATCCCGGCGACATGGCGGTAGCGATGCGCGTCCTCGACGCCACCGTCGAGACGATCGATGCGAAGGGCGCCGAGCGCAGGATCCCGATCGCCGAGTTCCATCGCCTGCCCGGCGACGCGCCGGAGCTCGACACGACGCTGCGCTCAGGCGAGCTGATCACGGCGGTGACGTTGCCGAAGCCGGTGGCGGGCACGCACATCTACCGCAAGGTCCGCGACCGCGCCTCCTACGCCTACGCGCTGGTCTCGGTGGCGGCGATCCTCGGCAAGGACGGCGCCGGGCACGTCGCGTTCGGCGGGGTGGCGCACAAGCCCTGGCGGGTGGAGGCGGCCGAGGCCGACCTGCCGCGCGGGGCGAAGGCGGTGACGGACGCGGTCTTCGCCGACGCCGAGCCGACCCAAGAGAACGCCTACAAGCTGAAGCTCGCCGAGCGGACCCTGTCCGCCGCGCTCAACCAAGCCAGGGCCTGAGCCATGAAGTTCGATCAGCCAGCCGGCCAGAACCCCATCGATCAACTCAAGGTGGTAGGCAAGCCCACCGACCGCATCGACGGCAAATACAAGACCACCGGCACGGCGCCCTACGCCTACGAGCGCCACGACGTGGCGGCGAACCAGGCCTACGGCTACGTGCTCGGCGCCAGCATCGCCAAGGGCCGCGTCCGCGCGATCCACACGGAGGACGCCAAGCGCGCCCCCGGCGTGCTCGGGATCGTGACGACACTCGAGACCCCGCGGCTCGAGCGGGGCATGATGAACGCCGCCTACCTGTTCGGCGGCGACCAGATCCAGCACTACCATCAGGCCGTCGCCGTGGTGGTGGCCGAGACCTTCGAGCAGGCGCGCGCGGCAGCCTTCCTGGTCGCGGTCGACTACACCCCGGATGCCGGCAAGTTCGACCTCGCCGTCGAGGCGAAGGGCGCTCCGCCCGTGCCGGGCGACAGCGGCGAGGGCAGCGGCGGCGACGGCGAGGAGCGCGTCGGCGACTTCGAGGGGGCCTTCGCGCAGGCGCCGGTCACGCTCGACGAGCGCTACACCACCGCCGACGAGAGCCATGCGATGATGGAGCCGCACGCGACCATCGCGGCGTGGGACGGCGACAAGGTCACGCTCTGGACCTCGAACCAGATGATCGGCTGGGGCCACGGCAGCTTGGCCAAGATCCTCGGCGTGCCGAAGGAGAACGTCCGCCTCGATTCGCCCTATATCGGGGGCGGCTTCGGCGGCAAGCTGTTCGTGCGCGCCGACGCGGTGCTCGCCGCCCTCGCGGCGAAGGCCTTGAAGCGGCCGGTGAAGGTCGCGCTGACGCGTCCCCTCATCGCCAACAACACCACGCACCGGCCGGCCACGATCCAGCGGGTGCGCATCGGCGCGACCAAGGACGGCACGATCACGGCCATCGCCCACGAGAGCACGTCCGGGAACCTTCCCGACGGCGATCCCGAGACGGCTGTGAGCCAGACCAAGCTGCTCTACGCCGGCGCCAACCGCCTGACCGCGATGAAGCTCGCCCACCTCGACCTGCCCGAGGGCAACGCGATGCGGGCGCCCGGCGAGGCGCCGGGCCTGATGGTGCTCGAGGTCGCCATGGACGAGATGGCGGAGAAACTCGGGATGGACCCGGTCGAGTTCCGCATCCGCAACGACACCCAGGTCGACCCGCAGGACCCGAAGCGGCCGTTCTCCAAGCGCGACCTCGTCGGCTGCCTGCGGCTCGGGGCGGAAACCTTCGGATGGGCCAAGCGCAACCCGCGCCCCGGCCAGGTCCGCGACGGCCAATGGCTCGTCGGCCACGGGATGGCGGCGGCCTTCCGAAACAACATGGTCCTGAAGTCCGGCGCCCGGGTGCGCCTGGACGGCGACGGCACGGTGACGGTCGAGACCGACATGACCGACATCGGCACCGGCAGCTACACCATCATCGCCCAGACGGCCGCCGAGATGATGGGCGTGACCCTCGACCGGGTCGTGGTGCGCCTCGGCGATTCCGCCTTCCCGGTCTCCTCGGGGTCCGGCGGGCAGTTCGGCGCCAACTCGTCGACGGCGGGCGTCTACGCGGCCTGCGTGAAGCTGCGCGAGGCGGTGGCGCAGCGGCTCGGCATCAACTCCGAAGACGCCGTGTTCGCCGACGGGCAAGTGCGGGCGGGCAACCGCGCCGTGCCGCTCGGCGAGGCGGCCGCCCAGGGCGCGCTGTCGGCCGAGGACACGATCGAGTTCGGCGACCTGTCCAAGAAGCAGCAGCAATCGACCTTCGGCGCCCACTTCGTCGAGGTCGGCGTCGACGCCGACACCGCCGAGATCCGCGTCCGCCGGATGCTGGCCGTATGCGCGGCCGGGCGCATCCTCAACCCGAAGTCGGCTCGCAGCCAGGTCATCGGCGGCATGGTGATGGGGACGGGCGCGGCGCTGATGGAGGAGCTTGCGGTCGACACCAAGCGCGGCTTCTTCGCCAACCACGACCTCGCGGGCTACGAGGTGCCGGTGCACGCCGACATCCCGCACCAGGAGGTGATCTTCCTCGACGAGGTCGATCCGATGTCCTCGCCGATGAAGGCCAAGGGCGTCGGCGAGCTCGGGATCTGCGGCGTCGGGGCGGCGGTGGCGAACGCCGTCTACAACGCCACCGGCATCCGCGTCCGCGACTATCCGCTGACCCTGGACAAGTTCCTCGACCGGCTGCCCGAGGCGGCCTGAGCGCAATCCCCCCCGGAGCCGGACCGATCCCGGCACCGGGGGTTTTCAGGGAAATCGGTCGCATCCATGCCCTCTCGCGCCGCGCTAGCTCGACGGCATGGATCGAAGCTTTCCCCTCACCTTTCCGATGACTCGCGCCGCCGGGCTCGACCGCCTCTCGGCCTTCCTCGCGGAGGCAGGGGCGGATTACGCCGCCGCCCGCAACACCGACCGTGGGCCGGACGCGCGGCCGACCACCTCGGCGCTCTCGCCCTACCTGCGCCGGCGCCTCGTGACGGAAGCGGAGGTCGTGGCCGCCGCCGAAGCCGCCTTCGGCGATGGCGGCGCGGAGAAGTTCGTGTCGGAGGTCTTCTGGCGGACCTACTTCAAGGGCCATCTCGAGACCCATCCAGCAGCCTGGACGGACTTCCTGGCGCTTGCCGCGGCCGACCGGGGGCGGCTTGCGGCCGAGCCCGGCCTACGCCGGACCTTCGAGGCCGCGATCGCGGGCCGGACCGGCATCGACGGCTTCGACGACTGGGCGCAGCAACTCGTCGAGACCGGCTGGCTGCACAACCATGCCCGGATGTGGTTCGCCTCGATCTGGATCTTCACCCTGCGCCTGCCTTGGGCGCTCGGCGCGGACTTCTTCCTGCGCCACCTCCTCGACGGCGACCCGGCGAGCAACACCCTGTCCTGGCGCTGGGTGGCGGGCCTGCACACGCGGGGCAAGCACTACGTGGCGCGTGCCGAGAACATCCGGCGCTACACGGAGGATCGCTTCGACCCTCGAAACCTCGACGAGTATCCGGACGCCCTCGACGAGCCGATGCCGCCGCGCGAGGTCGCCCTGCCGGCCGCCGACGCCGCGCCCTCGGGCGACGTCGCCCTGCTCCTGCACCTCGACGACCTGCACCCGGAGAGCCTGCCGCTGGGCGCGGCGCGCGTGGTGCGGGTCGGAGGGCTGATCGCGCATGCCGAGGGGGCGTCCGAGGCCGTCCGGGCGGCGGACGCCGCCGCGATGCGCGATGCGCTAGACCGGGCGGCGGCCCGTTTCGACTGCTCGGCGGGACCGGCGACCGGCGCCTGGGCCGGGGCGCTTCACGTCGTCACCGCCTGGGCGCCCGTCGGCCCGTCGGCGGCAGTGCTGCCCGAAGCGGTCTTGCGGCTGCGCCGACCCTGGGACGAGGCGGCCTGGCCGCTCTCGAACCGCGGATATTCCAGGCTCCGCTCCGCGATTCCGCGATTGACCGCAGCCTGACGCCCCTGTCGGCGGCGCCTCGCGAGGCGCCGCGCGCTGGCGCCCGAATGCGAAGGCCCTGGCCCCGGTGCCGGCTTTCGGCGTAGCCGGACGGCCATGTTCCATCTGATCTTCAGCCTCCCCTGCCTGTACGTCGTCACGCGGGTGCTCTGGCCGCTGCCGGGGCCGCCCGCGGCGAAGGCCGCCGTGGCGGTGCTGCTGCTCGTCGCCTCGCAGTACCACCTGTGGTGCCGCCTCTCCTCCGGCTCGGTGTTCGCGCCCGAGTTCCCGCGTTGGCTGGTGGTGCTGTTCAACGGGGCCTTCGGCGCCATCCTGCTGCTCGCTGGGATGCAGATGGCGCTCGACGCCGCTGCGCTGGTCGCGTGGCCGTTCGGCGGCTGGGCGATCCCCGCTGCCTGCCGCTACGGGGCGGCTGCGCTCGCGCTGCTGCTGTCGGCGTTGGCGGTGCGGCAGGCGGTACGGCTGCCGCCGCTCCTGGACGTCGAAGTGCGGATCGCGAACCTCCCCGACGCCTTCGACGGCTACACGCTTCTGCAGCTGACCGACCTCCACATCAGCCGGCTCTTCCCGGCCCCCTGGACCGAACAGGTGGTCGCGCGCTCCAACCGCCTCGGCGTGGACCTCGTCGTGATCACCGGCGACCTGATCGACGGCGCGCTGGCCTCGCGTCGCGCCGACGTGGCGCCGCTCGCCCGGCTCGGCGCGCCGGACGGCGTCTGGATCGTGCCCGGCAACCACGAGTACTTCTTCGACTACCCCGCCTGGATGCGGCACGATGCCGAGCTCGGCATGCGGGTGCTCGCGAACCGGCACACGGTGCTGCGGCGCGGCGACGCCGCCCTGGTGCTCGCGGGCGTCACAGACCGTTCGGCGCCGCAGACCGGCCACCCGGGACCCGATCTCGACGCCGCGCTCGCGGGCGCGCCTCCGGGCGCGCCGATCATCCTCCTCGACCATCAGCCCAAGGGCGCGCGGGCGGCGGCCGCGCGCGGCGTCGCGCTGCAGCTCTCCGGCCATACCCATGGCGGAATGATCGCAGGGTTCGACCGGCTGTTCGCCCGCGCCAACGGCGGCTTCGTCTCGGGCCGCTACGCGGTCGGGGGCATGATTCTCTACGTCAACAACGGCACCGGGCTCTGGCCTGGCTTCGCCCTGAGGCTCGGGCGCCCCTCCGAGCTGACGCGCATCACCCTGCGCCGGGGCGATGACGCCGCCGACCCGGCGCCGACCCGATAAGTCGCGCTGAACGAGAGCGCTGCCGCCACGTCGGCGCCGTGGATCGCGTTGCGCGTCAAGCCAAGCGTGGCTTGCGTGCGAGCCGGACGACTGGGTATACCAGATACACGCCGGATGATCGTCCGACGCAAAAACAATAACCTAACTCTCAGGGATGAAATCATGCCGCGCCGAATCTTGATCCTCGGGGCATCTTACGGCTCGCTGCTTGCGACGAAGCTGTTGATGGCCGGTCACGACGTGACGCTCGTCTGTCGTCGGAAGACCGCGGATCTCATCAACAGCCAGGGCACCGAGGTGCGCATCAAGCTGCGCGACGAGGCCACGCACCGGGCGTTCCACTCGCGCGACCTGCCGGGCAAGGTCGACGCGATGCCGCCCGAAGACGTCGACGTGTCGCGCTACGACCTCGTCGGCTTGGCGATGCAGGAGCCGCAGTACAACAACCACACGATCCGTGTGCTGATGATCAAGATCGCCGCGGCCAAGCTGCCGTGCCTGTCGATCATGAACATGCCGCCGCTGCCCTATCTCGAGCGGATTCCGGCGCTGGCGAAGATGGACCTGCGCGAGGCCTACACCAATGCCGGCGTCTGGGACCGCTTCGAGCCGGGCCTGATGTCGCTGTGCTCGCCCGATCCGCAGGCGTTCCGCCCGCCGGACGAGCCCGCCAACGTCCTCCATGTCGGGCTGCCGACGAACTTCAAGGCGGCGACCTTCGCCGACCCCGAGCACAACAAACTGCTCCGGGAGCTGGAAGCGGGCATCGACGCGGTGCGGGTCGACGGGCACGACGTCCCCGTGAAGCTGAAGGTGTTCGATTCGCTGTTCGTGCCGCTGGCGAAGTGGTCCATGCTGCTCACCGGCAACTATCGCTGCATCACCCCCGAGGCCCCGCGCTCGATCCGCGATGCGGTGCACGGCGACCTCGATCGCTCGCGCGCGATCTACGAGCATGTCGACGCGCTGGCCCGCCGCCTCGGTGCCGACCCCGCCGACCAGGTGCCGTTCGAGAAGTACGCCAAGGCGGCCGAGGGCCTCCTGAAGCCGTCCTCGGCCGCCCGCGCGGTGGAGAGCGGCGCGCCGTACATCGAGCGCGTCGACCTGCTGCTCAAGCTGATCTCGCACCAGCTCGACATGCCCGAGGCCGAGATCGACCGCACGGTCGAGATCGTGGACCGCAAGCTCGACGAGCGCATCATCCCGGGCTGATTCCCGGAGCGGCGGGAGAGCGGGGACCATGTCGGAGGGAACGCCGACCCCGTTCATCCTGAACCGCCTCGACTTGAAGACGCTGCGCCTGTTCGCAGCGATCTGCGAGGAGGGCACGCTCAACGGCGCGGCGCGGCGGGCCGCGATCGCGCCGTCGGCCGTCAGCAAGCGCCTCGCCGAGCTGGAGCGGGCGCTGTGCTGCACGCTGCTCACCCGCGAGCCTAGGGGCATGCGCCCGACGCCGGCCGGCGAGACGCTGCTGCACCACACCCGCCGGATGCTCGGGTCGGCCGAGCAGATCGCCCTCGAACTCGCCGAGCACGCCAGCGGCCTGCGCGGCTTCGTCCGCGTGCTGGCGAACCTCTCGGCGATCGTGCAGTTCCTGCCGGAGGACCTGCAGGCCTTCCTGGCCGCCCAGGCCGGCATCGGCGTCGACCTGGAGGAGCGCCCGAGCGGCGGCGTGGTCGCCGGCGTCGAGGAAGGCGCCGCCGACCTCGGCATCTGCGCCGGCCGCACCGATCCGCGCTCGCTCAAGGCCTATCCGTATCGCGGCGACCGCCTCGTCCTCGTCGTGCCCGCCGGCCATCCCCTGGCCGGCCGAGACGCCCTCGCCTTCGCCGACACCCTCGACTACGACCATGTCGGCATGCACCGGGAAAGCTCGATCTACGGCACGCTCCGCGACGAGGCCCGGCGCCTCGGGCGGCCGCTGCGCCTGCGCGTCCACGTGCCGAGCTTCGACGCGATCTGCCGGATGGCGCAGGCCGGAATGGGGCTCGGCGTCGTGCCCGAGCGGGTCCACGCCCTGCTCGGGCCGCAGATGAACGTCGTCGCCGTGCCGCTCACCGACCCGTGGGCACGGCGGACGCTCAGCCTCGTCGTCCGGCCGGGCGCGCAATCGCCGGCGGCGGCCATGCTGTTCGACCACCTGCGGCTGACCGCGGACGCCTGAACGGCAAGACCTGCGTTCGCGTTAGGAGAACGCAGGCTGGTGCATCGCGTTTGGACACCCTGCGGCCGATCCCATACCGATCGGTCCAAAGACGATGGAGGGAACGCCGATGCCAGGCCCGGTGCAAGCTTCGGCCAACGGCCCGCTCGACGGAATCCGGGTCCTCGAGCTCGGTCAGCTGATCGCGGCGCCGTTCGCCACCAAGATCCTCGGCGAGTTCGGTGCCGAAGTGATCAAGGTCGAGGCCCCGAAGGACGGCGACCCACTGCGTCGGTGGCGCAAGATGCACGAAGGCACGTCGCTCTGGTGGTACCTGCAGTCGCGCAACAAGAAGTCGATCGCGATCAACCTGAAGTCGCCCGATGGGCTCGACATCGTGAAGGACCTCGTGCGCAGCGCCGACGTGGTGGTCGAGAACTTCCGGCCCGGCGGACTGGAGAAGCTGGGCCTCGGCTGGGACGTGCTCTCCGAGCTGAACCCGAAGCTCGTGATGGTTCGCATCTCCGGCTACGGCCAGACCGGCCCCTACCGCGACCGGCCGGGCTTCGGCGCGATCGGCGAGTCGATGGGCGGCATCCGCTTCACCACCGGAAGCCCGGAAAGCCCACCCGCCCGCGTCGGGGTCAGCATCGGCGACACGCTGGCCTCGCTCCATGGCGTCATCGGCGCGCTGATGGCGATGCTGCACGTGAAGACCGCCGGCGGCCAGGGCCAGGTCATCGACGTCTCGCTCGTGGAGAGCGTGTTCAACGTGATGGAGAGCCTGGTTCCGGAATACGACCTGCTGGGCGAAATCCGCACCCGGACCGGCGGGGCGCTGCCCGGCATCACGCCCTCGAACACCTATCCGACCAAGGACGACGGCTTCGTCGTCGTCGCCGGCAACTCGGACCCGATCTTCCGGCGCCTGATGACGGCGATCGGCCGGCCGGACCTCGCCGACGACCCGGCGCTGCGCAACAACGACGGCCGCTCGAAGGTCGCCGGCATGCTCGACGGCGTGATCGCAGACTGGACCCGAGAACGCAGCGTGGACGAGGCGCTGGCGGTGCTCGACGCGGCGGACGTGCCGGCGGGCCGGATCTACTCGGTGGCCGACATCGTCGCCGACCCGCACTACGCCGCCCGCGACATGATCCTCGACGCGGAGCTGCCCGGCGGCACGAAGGTGAAGATGCCCGGCATCGTGCCCAAGCTCTCCGGCACCCCCGGCGCGGTGCGCTGGCAGGGGCCGGCGCTCGGCGCCCACACCGATTCCGTGCTCGCCGACCTCGGCCGCGACACCGAGACCATCGAGCGCCTGCGCCGCGAGGGAGCCGTGCAATGACGGGCGATGCCATGCTGATCCAGGAGGTCGCCACCCGCGACGGGTTCCAGATCGAGCCCCGCTACGTCGAAACCGCCGACAAGGTCGCGCTGGTCGACGCGCTCTCGGCCGCAGGCTTCTCGCGGATCGAGGTGTCGTCCTTCGTCTCGCCGAAGGCCGTGCCGGCGCTTCGCGACGCGGCTGAAGTCTTCGCCGGGATCGGCCGGCGGCCCGGCACCGTCTACGTCGCCCTGGTGCCGAACCCGAAGGGCGCCGAGCGGGCGCTCGCGGCCGGCGTCGGCGAGGTCAACCTCGTCGCCTCGGTGAGCGAGACCCACAACCGCGCCAACATGGGCATGACCCCGGAGGCCTCGATCGAGGGGTTCGCGCGGATCATGGAGACGGTGAAGGGCGCCCACGTCTCGACCAACGCCACGGTGGCCACCGCCTTCGGCTGCCCGTTCGAGGGCAACCAGCCGACCGACAAAGTGATCGCCCAGGTCGAGCGCTACCTCGCCCTCGGGATCGGCGGCGTCACGCTCGCCGACACCACCGGCATGGCCAACCCGCGGCAAGTGGAACGCCTCGTCGCCCGCGCGCTGGCGATCGTGCCGGCGGAAAGGCTGACCCTGCACTTCCACAACACCCGCGGCCTTGGCCTCGCCAACGTGCTCGCGGCCTACGGCGCCGGCGCGCGCCGGTTCGACGCGGCGCTCGGCGGCCTCGGCGGCTGTCCGTTCGCGCCCGGCGCCACCGGGAACATCTGCACCGAGGACCTCGTCAGCATGGCCCACGAGATGGGCATCGCCACCGGCCTCGACCTCGACGCGCTGATCGGCCTCTCCCGCGACCTGCCGCGCCTCGTCGGCCACGACGTGCCCGGCCAGGTCGCCAAGGCCGGCCGCCCCGGCGACCTGCACCCGGTTCCCCAGGCGGCTTGAGCCGCAAACACCGCGACGAGGCGGCGTGAGCCGCGGAAGCTGCAACCCGGCGGCGCGAGCCGCCCGAAACCTCGATCCGTGTCGGATAGCCCCCGCAGAAGGCGGCGCCGCCGCGTTCGCGCGCATCCTGCCTTCGGTCTTCAAGACCGGCCGGCGGGGTCGCGCATGCCGCCCGTTCCAGGAGGAAACCATGACCGCCGCCACGACCGGCCCGCTCGCGGGTGCCGACCAGATCACCGAGGGCGGCATCGTCCGCAAGGCCGCGTGGCGGCTGATGCCGCTGATCATGGTCTGCTACATGTTCGCGTTCTTCGACCGGATCAACATCAGCTTCGCCAAGTTCCAGCTGCAGAGCGACCTCGGCTTCAGCAACGTCGCCTACGGGCTCGGGGCGAGCATGTTCGTCGTCGGCTACGTGATCTTCGAGGTGCCCTCGAACCTGCTGCTGTACAAGGTCGGCGCACGGCGCTGGATCGCCCGGATCATGATCTCGTGGGGCATCGCCACCGCGCTGATGGTGTTCATTTCCACCGAGTGGCACTTCTACGTGCTGCGCTTCATCATCGGCGCGATGGAGGCCGGCTTCGCCCCGGGCATCCTGTACTACCTGACCCTGTGGTTCCCGGCCTCGTTCCGCGGGCGTGTCACCTCGTTCCTGTTCGTGGCCTCGGCCTTCTCCGGCATCTTCGGGGCACCGGTGGCGGGCCTGATCCTCGGCGGCCTCAACGGCACGATGGGTCTTGCCGGCTGGCAGTGGCTGTTCCTGGCCGGCGGCCTGCCCTGCCTCGTGCTCGGCGTGCTGGTGTTCCTGCGCCTGGACGACCGGATCTCGGATGCGCGCTGGCTGACGCAGCCGGAGAAGGACCTGCTCGCCTCCAAGATCGCCCACCACAATCGCGACATCGGCGACCATTCGCTCTGGGGGGCGATCAAGCAGCCGGGCTTCCTGCTGATCGCGCTCGTGTACTTCCTGCTCCAGGTCGGCTCGTACGGCCTGAACTTCTGGGGGCCGGACCTGATCAAGACCGCCACCGGCGGCACCGCGGCCTCGGTCGGCTTCCTCACGGCGATCCCCTACATCTGCGGCGCGATCAGCATGGTCGTCGGGCGCCTCTCCGACGCCTCCGGCGACCGGCCGAAATTCGTGGCGGGCCTCGCGGTCGCGGCGGCCGTCGGCTTCTTCGCCGCCGGGCTGTTCGACAAGCAGATCGTGCCGCTGATGATCGCGCTGGCGCTCGTCGGGGCCGGCATCGTCGCCTCGATCCCGACCTTCTGGACGCTTCCGGCCAAGCTCGTCACCGGCGTCGGCGCCGCCGGCGGCATCGCGCTGATCAACACGCTGGGCCAGTTCGGCGGCATCGTCAGCCCCGTGGCGGTCGGCTGGGTGAAGGATCTCACCGGCTCGACGACGCTCGCGCTCTACGGCATCGGCGTCCTCTGCCTGGTCGCGGCCGGGCTGCTGATCTTCGCCTCGCCCGCGAGCCTGCGCCGCAACGACCGCAACCCGTGAACGCGACGACGCCCGGCGGGTGGAAGACCCGCCGGGCGTCGTCCGGGCGCGAGCCCGTCACATCCCCGTTCGCTGCGCCGCCGCGGACCCGCAACGTACGGCTTGCGGGAAACCGGAGCGTTACATCGCTCGGATCCAGCATGCCGCTTCCACGCGGGAAGCAGCATGTCTTGCGCCCTACCAGCCCGATTGCGGGCCGACGAAGGTCTGGTTCAGGCCGCCGTGGCAGGCCCACTGGATGGCTCCGGCTCCTCTCGCCGTCGACGCGCCGCCGACGTCAAGGCACTGGTTCGAATGCTTCGCGACCAGCGCGACGCCGTTCCCCTGGGCCTTGGTCGCCCAGACTTGGTTGGGCCCACCGGTGCAGCTCCACTGCCAGGCCTGCGCACCGACAGCCTGCGAGACGCCCCAGACATCGAGGCAGCGGCCGGTGGAGGCGTTCGTCACCGTATAGCCGCCGGCGACGGCCGTGAACTTCCACTGCTGCTCGGCGCCGCCGGTGCAGACCTGCTGGGTCACGGGCGCCCCGTCGTTGGTGTTGCCGGCCGGCACCGCGAGGCACATCCCGGAATGGGCGGCCTTGAGCAGGGTCGTGTTGGTGCTCGCGGTCGGCGCCGGGGTCGGCGTCAGGGTGGTGTCGAGCGACGGCCGCTCGCAGAACGAAGCCTGCTGGCGGTAGTCCTGCGTTTCGACGAAACCATCGATCCCGAGCGTGGTGTCGGGCCGAACCTTGACGAAGTAGTTCGGGAAGTTGACCGACTCGTAGGACACGCAAGGCCCGCTGTTGCAGCCGCAGGTCTGCGCGAGCGCGGTGCGGCGGGTGAAGCTCGCGTCCGGGCTCGTCCCGATGGACATCACGGGATTGCTGTAGAGCGCGAAGCCGGCGTGCCTAAGATATCGGGTGGTCTCGCGGGTCATCTGGAAGCTCGATCCCTTGCCGCTCAGGCCCGGGACGAGCTTGAAGCTCGCCTCCTGGCGATCGGTCGCGTTGATCGCCGGCGCCGACGCCATCAACTCGCCGAACACGCGCCGGACGTAGGTGCCGGGCTTGCTCGCGGATTCGAGGCTGATCGCCGCCGTCGGCGTCACGCCCGTAGCCGTACCGCCGGTGCCCGTGCCGCCGGTGGCGGTTCCGGTCCCACCCGTCGTACCGCCGGTGCCGGCCGCGCCGCCTGACGCGCCGCCC
Organism: Methylobacterium sp. WL8; assembly: GCF_008040045.1. Taxonomy (NCBI): domain Bacteria; kingdom Pseudomonadati; phylum Pseudomonadota; class Alphaproteobacteria; order Hyphomicrobiales; family Methylobacteriaceae; genus Methylobacterium; species Methylobacterium sp. WL8. Next base: position 51,069 of record NZ_VRVF01000027.1, read on the forward strand.
GTGGTTCCGCCGGCGTTGCTCGCGACGGCGATCACGGCCGGGGTCGGCGCACTCGCCAGCGGCGGGGCCGCCGTGTTCGGGCCGATCGCGACGATGATTCCGGGCGACGGCACGCCTTTCTGGTCGATCATGACCAACTGGTAGTAGCCGGGGGGCGCGACGTTGGCCGAGGCCGGCGCCTGGACCGCCACCGTGCCGTCAGAGCTCACCCCTGCGTTGAGCACCATGCGCCGCTGCGTCGCGTTGAAGCTGTGCGTGACGAGGCCGAGGCCGAGCAGCACGACCTGCGAGACGCCGGCCTGCGCGGTCACCTCGACCTGCATCCACTGGCCGTAGTTCAGGCGGTTCGTCGTCAGGCTGAGGATCTGCGGGCGCGGTGCCAGCGCCGCCTTGCCGTTGACGCTGGTGAACAGGTAGGGCGGGTAGTAGACCTCGGCGTTCTTGTTGTTCACGGGACCGGGCGCCCCGCCGCCGCTGGTGAGGACCGTACCGTTCTGCATCAGCAGCGCGGTCGAGTGATAGCCGCGATAGATCGAGGCCGCCGGGCCGAGGGTCCACGCCCCGGTCTTCGGGTCCCACATCTCCATCGGCAGCACCGCGTTGCCGTCGGCTTGGTCGTCCCACAGGCTGCCGCCGGTGACCGCCACGAGGCCGGTCGGCAGCACCGTCGCGTTCGCCCAGGAGCGACCGATCTTGGTCGGCGCCGTCTCCGTGAGGACAGGGTTGCCTCCGGTGATGTCGACCAGCGTGGCGCGGCTGCTGGCGAGGAAGCCGCTGCTGTTGTCGTAGCTGTTGCCGCCGAGCTGGAGGATCCGGCCGGTGTCGTACATCACGGCCGTCGAGCTCGGTCCGACGTTCGGGGCGTCGGCCGCCGTATTGGCGCTCCGCTGCGGCTCCTTGAACGGCGTCACCGCGATCGAGCCGTTTCCGGTCGGATCGAGGTACCACATCTTCTCGGCGCTGACGCCGAACACCTTGCCGTTCGGCGCGATCCAGGCACGCGGATACCACCAACGATTGTTCTCGGGTCCGAACGCGTCGCGGCTGTTGGCGCCGAACAGGCTGCTCCAGCGCGTGCCGTCGTAGACCTCCGGGGTCATCCCGCTCATGAAGCCCTTGTTGATGCTGCCCTGGGGATCAGCCCAGCCGCCGTTGTACGGGTATGAGCCGCCCATGATGAGTTGGCGACCGTCGGGCAGGCTGAGCATCGTGGAGTAGTAGCGGTCCGCGGCCATCTGCGCCCCGAGCGGCGAGACGCCGGTGCCCAGCCCGTTGACGACGGCGGCCCCCTTGTCGACGCCGGCCTCGAAGATGCCGCCCGCGGCCATCAGCGAGCCGTCCGCCTGGAAGGCCATGGTCGAACAGAAGCTGTTCACGTTCGCGACGGCCGGAAGGATCGTGTGCCCGCTCGGGTCGAAGCCCTTGGAAGGGTCCCAGATGTCGTAATAGCGCCCGCTCTGGACGGCGGCGTCGTCGGGCGGCGACCCGAACGAGACGAGCTTGCCGGAGGGCAACAGGCCCATGCTGATCGCGTTCAGGGGCCAAGCGAAGACGCCGCGCCACATGCCTTGAGCCGGTGCCGTGTCGGGAATCGCGGTCGGCGTGCCGAACGGGTCCTGCACCTGAGTCACGACGACGGGAAACTTGGCCGCCTCGGCGGACAGGCCGGCCATCCCGGCCAGCATCGTCGCCGACATGAGCGACCGCGCGAGGGCGCGTCCGGCTCGCGGACGCGGCCGGGAAGATTTCGGTATCATGATCCTGCATTCCCCTTTTTCGACGTCGATGGAACACCCGCCGGCGGTCGTCATCGGTGTCGGACCGCAGTCTTCCACCTCGACGACCACGTTCGAATGCGGATCGAGCGGCTGGGAACACCAATATTCCGGGAACCGTTGTCGCGCCGTTGCGAGGGGTGGTTAAAATTCCCATCCGGCGATCGGGCGGCTCTACGGTGCGGCGGACGCCGCAGGGCGCGGCGGATGCCCGACGCCGTCCTTGAGGCTGTGGAGCACGGCGATGTCGCGTCGGAGCCGCGGGACGTCGAGGGGGTCGCCGCCATAGGTCATCGCGATCTGCCCGCGGCGGTCGAAGACCAGGACGGTCGGCGGCGGTTCGGGCAATCGATCCGCCGGGTAGCGCAGCGCCGCGATCACGCCGGCCGTCGCCGCGGCGGTCCACGTGACGAGTCGAAGTTTCCCTGCGTCGATCCTCAGCCCTTCGGCGAACCGGCGCAGGGCCGCGACGTCGTCCCGATCCGGCGCCACGCTGGCGGCGAGGACTACGGTCCGCGCCCGGACGTCCGGGGGCAGGTCGCGGGTGAGGTCGGCGAGGGCGAGCGTGCGCGCGACGCAGGTGATCAGGCAGTCGGTGCTCACGAAAGACAGCACGACCACCCGGTCGCGCAGGGACGACGGCGCGAGGACGCGGCCCGACTGATCGATCCGAGGGGCCGCCACCGGGTCGCCCGACCAGAGCAGGTCGGACAGCGCGGTCTCCGGCCGAAGCGCGTCGTCACGCCCGCCCGGAGCGGACGACGTCGCGCCGGCCGCAAGCAGGCCGGCGCCGAGGACGGGAAGGACCCGGCGCAGCAGCCGCGTCGCAAGGCTCCCGCGTGAAAGAACGCCGCGCATCACGAGATACACCTACGGTTGGCTTCGGACGGCCGAACTTCGGGGAGCTGGGAGGTTGCAGCCGGCTCACGGAGGTCGGAAGATTTTCGCACTCGGCCCGCGAGCCTGTCTGTTTATTCTCGCACCGTTTCGGATTTGCCAACGGATCTGGTTAAGCCGTCGCCTCGGAGCGTCGGCCTCCGTGAAGGCGACGGCGCGGTGCCTGGGACGAGACCGCGAACATCGTCCTAGCGGGCCTGGAGGGCGGCCCCGATCACGCCGCAGGTGGGATGGCCTTCCAAGGCCGGCGGCAGCGTCGGGATGCCCGGCTGCCAGGCCAGGAAATCCATGCCGGAGCTCCCGCCGCCCAGCGCGTAGGTGCCCGAACGTCCGGCGCGGACGCCCTGCTCCTCGACTAGGACGTCGATGCGGAAGTATTGCCGCGGCGACGGCGCCGGGGGCGCCTGCGGGGTTCGCGCGCCCTGCCCTCTTGCGGCCTTGGCCGGGTCCGGCGACGCTCCGGCGACGCGGCCGGATTCATTGTAGATCGTCAGCAACGGCTTGAGCCGCGCGGCGATGTCCTCGGTCATCGAGGGCAGCCGTCCGATCTCGTCGACGCTGACGAACGGCGCGTTGCGCGGCCCGTAGCCGAGGCCGCGCGCCCGGTATTGCGGCGCCTCCGCCCCGCCGCTCGGCTCGGGCACGTCGTCGGCATCGCGATAGTCGACGATCTCCGCGGCGAGCGCCAGCGCGGTGGCGTCGGGGATGCCGGCCCCGCGCAAGGCCGTCTCGAGCCCGGCCCGCGGCGTGGCGTTGAGGTCGACGAGAAGGCCCTGGTCCTGAAGGGCGATCAGCAACCGCTCCCGCGGGGCCAGGTCGCAGGCGATCGGCCGGCCGTCCTCCGGCAACTGCAGGCCGCGGAGGCGGTAGGTCCGCTGGAGGCCGAGGTCGTAGGCGACGAGGCGGGCGATCCCGTCGGCCAGGCCCTGGACCCGGGTGAGGTCGGCGCGGGCCTGCGTCAGGGCGGTGCCGGAGCGGACGCGCATGACGGTCGCGGCCAGGAGGGCGCAGACCACGATCAGGATCGCCAGCACGCAGGGCAGCACGAAGCCCGCCTCGCCGTCGCGGCCGTGCTCCTCGGTCACGGTCGGTCTCCGAGGGCGACGAGGAACGGGGGCCAGCGTCGGCGATCACCTGGGTCGAACGCGATGCGGATCTCGACGAGCTTCGGCGCCCGGTCGGGCCGGGTCCATTGCGCAAGCCAGACGGCCGGCGCGTTGCCGGTCGGCACGCCGAAATAGCGGAAGCTGAGGCCGGTCACGCCGGCAAGCAGCACTTCCTCGTCGCCTGCGCCGACCTCGGCCCCGGGCTCCGCGAGCCGGCGGCGCTCGATCAGGTCGAGGCGGCGATCGGTGCGGGCGGTGCCGGCGAGGGTGACCTGGGTCTCGGCGGGACGCTCGGCGGCCGCATCGGGGGCGATCACGGCGTCGAGGCCGTCGGGACGGCCCAGGAAGAAAGGCCGCCGCCCGTCCGTGCGGCGCCGGACGAGGCTGCCGAGGGTGCGCCGCAGGTGATCGCGGACGGATTGCACCTCCTCGGCGGCGGCGACGCGCCCGGCCGCGCCGGACGCGCGCGATGCGATCTGCAACGTCTGGACGAGCAGGAGACCGATCAGCGAGGCCAGGGCGAGGCAGACGACCACCTCCACCAGCGTGAAGCCGGCCTGGCCCGCCTCTGGCCGCGCCTCATTCACGGATCTCTCCCGGGACGAGCGTCGTGTAGATCGGCCGGCCTTCGACCGGTCCCCGGCTCAAGCGGACGAGCCAGAGCGGCGGGACGCGGCCGAGGCCCATCGCCGGCGCGGCGTCGGCGATGCGCAGGGTCCAGGCCGACCCGTCCGAGAACGTGCCCCGCTCGACGCCCGCCTGGGGCGGCCCCGCCGCGAACCGGGCCAGGACCACCCCCTCCGCCTCGTCGGACGCGACCCGCGCCGCCTCGACGCGCCGGACGCCCATGGCGACCGCCCCGGAGACCTCGATCGCCGCGATCATGGCGAGGGTCGTGATCGCGAAGGCGACCACGACCTCGACGATGGTGAACCCCTCTTCGCCGGGCCCGGCGGGCGGGGCGTTGCGCCGGCCGCTCATGGAAGGTCCCCGCGTCGCACGAGGCCCGTCAGCGCGCTGACGGACAGGACGACGCCGCCCCCTTGCGCGGCCAGCACGATCCGCCCCCCCGTCGAGCTTCCGTCGGGGAGGAGCCAGATCTCGCCGGGGTCGACCTTGCCGCCCGGCCGCGTCTCCATCGTCACCTGCGCGCCGTGAGTCGAGATCGCTCCGGCGCCCGGGCGGGAGCTGAGGAAGCGCTCGGCGCCCGGCTCGAACACCAGCCGCCCACGCCGCCCGGTCCGCATCGCCTCCACCCGCAGCCGGTCGATCTCGGCGGCGATCACGTCGGAGGTGAACGCCATGCGCCGGCCGGCCGAGATGCTGCCCATGCCGCCCAGCGCCAGCGCCGTCGCGATACCCATGATCGCGAGCGTCACGAGCATCTCGATCAGCGTAAAGCCGGCCGTCCCGGAACGGCCGCGGCAGGCCTGAGAGACTTCGTCCTCGGCCCGCCCCTGAGGTCCAGGCTCCACGCAGGAGCGTCCGGAAGCACGTGACGGCAGCCATGGCCCGCCGATGCAGAACCGGCGGGCGGACGGCGCTCGGTAACGGCTCGAGGCCCGTGGGATTCTCATGGCGATCGATCCATAGGACCCTGCGCTTAAGGTTTGCCACTTCCCGCGCCGGACGAGCGGGTCGAAGGACGACAGCGATCGACGGCGGACGCGGCGTCAGAATCCTTGAGGCGCGTGGTGGCCGGCGAGCAAGGCCGCGTGGAGGCCGAGTGCGAGGAAGGGGCCGAACGGCAGTCGGGTCGCCGCCGTGATCCGGGCTCCGGCGAGGCGGCCGACGAGGATCGCGACGAGCGCCGTGACGCTGGCCGTGAGGACGAGAAGGGGCAGGCCCGCAAGCCCGGTCCAGACGGTGGCGGCGCCGAGGAACTTCACGTCGCCGAGCCCGAGGCCGACGCGGCCGCGCAGCCGCGCATGGAGCGCGCGCAGGCCCAGGAACAGGACGAAGGCGAGGCCGGCCTCGGCCAGCCGCAAGGCGAGCGCCGCCGGCTCCGGCTCGCGCCAGGCCGCCACCGCGAGCCCGAGCGCGAAGAGCGCGAGGTTGACGAGATCCGGGATGATCCTGTGGCGCAGGTCGAACGCCGTCGCCGTCAACGTGAGCGGCAGCGGCAGGAGCGCCGCCACGAGCGGGGCGCCGAGGATCGCACCGAGACCGTCCTGCACCATCGGGTCAGCGCCTGGCCAGCCGGTCCGCCTCGATCGCGGCGAAGGCATGCCGGCGCATCGGCGGGACGCGCGCCGGCGGAGCCCGGCCGACCGAGACGAGGGCGCTGTCCGGGATGCGGGGCAGGCGCGACAGCCCCACCCGCACCGCGGCGAGGCCGGCGCTGCGCTCGCGCAGGTGCATCCAGTAGACGTAGGCGCAGATCACCCCCGCCACGACGGCGACGAACCACAGGCCGAGCAGCGGCCCGTAGCCGACGCGGCCGTTCAGCTCGCGCATCAGGCCCATCGCGAAGGCGGCGTACCAGGACACGCCCGAGATGGCGCCGGAGATCAGGAACACCCCCGTGCGCAGGCGCGAGACGCCCTCGAACATCGGCCGGCTGACGTCGCGCAGCACGCCCGGCAGCACCAGGGCATGGATCAGGAGGCCGTTGACGGTCAGCACCACCACCACGCTCACCTTGGCGACCAGCTTGGGGTTGGCGAGCTTCTCGGGCGATTCGAACCAGTACAGCGCGAGGAAGCCGAGACCCGACACCCAGAGCAGGCCGATGCCGACCGACACCACCTTGCTCACGAACAGGAAGGTGCGGGCGATCTCGGCCGGCAGCCCGCCCCAGCGCATCCAGCGCAGAATCCAGAAATCGAGCATGGTCGCCCCGCCGAGGCCGAGGCAGAGCCCGATGAGGTGCAGGCCAACCAGCAGCGTCAGGATGCGGATCGGCGGCAGCGGCGCCGGCATCGGCAGGGTGATCGGCTCCGCCGCGCAGGCCGGCAGGGCCCAGACGAGGCAGCCGGCCACCGCAAGCGCTCCGGCGACGACGGCGCCCGACGACAGGGTCCTAAGAGGGCGCGTGGGTCCGCCGGTCGGGATCATGCGTGTTCCTGGCGGCGCGCCCTGCCGCGCCCGAGTGGTGCCCCAGGCTTGGCAGGAATCCGCTAACAAACATCAAAGAATCCGTTCCTGTCATGCCGCTCGGACGGCTCGTCCGCCCCGCGTGAGGCGGTTCCTTCAGAAAGGCGGCGCATCTTAATTCCCAACCACCACGAACAGGACGCGACGATGACCACCGACACCATCGATCCCCGGGGCGAGGCCGACGCAGGCCAGGCGGGCTTCTCGCTCGTCGAGCTGCTCGTCGTCCTGGCGATCATCGGCATGATCGCGACCATGGTGACGCCGCAGGTGCTGGGCTATCTCGGCCGTGCCAAGGGCGAGACGGCGCGCATCCAGGTCAAGAACATCGCCCAGGCGGTGGAACTCTACTATCTCGATCTCGGCACCTATCCGACCGCGCAGCAGGGCCTGCAGGCGCTGGTGCAGCCGACGGGCCCGAGCTGGCGCGGCCCCTACGTGCGCGACGCGCGCGGCCTCAACGATCCGTGGGGCCGCCCGTATCTTTACCGTAATCCCGCGGTCGGCGGCGGACCCTACGAGGTCTACTCGCTCGGCAGCGACGGCAAGACCGGCGGCACGGGCGACGGGACCGACGTCGCAAGCAACTGATGGTTGCTTTCTCGCGGGAACACGGCCGGCAGGAATACAACCGGTTCCCGGGCGAGGAATTTCCTTAACCTATGGCAAGACGCTGTTAACCATAAAGTCCTAGCGTCGCCCTCGACCCGAACCGGCGGGTGGGGGGGATCGACACGGGCATGAAGCGGCGACGGATCATCAACGTCGCGCTCGCCGGCCTGGTCAGCTGGTCCGCAGCGCCCCCCGCCCGGGCGGCCGAACCGGAACTCGGGTTCCGGCCCGGTTCGAACCCGTCCCATGCCCCGAGCCCTTCCCATGCCCTGATCCGGCGTGGCGACGATCGCTTCACCGGCGGCGAAGCCTCGCGGCAGGAGCCGCAGCTCGGCGGCATGGTCAGCCTCAACCTCGTCGAGGTGCCGCTGCCGGTCGCCGCCAAGGCGGTGCTCGCCGACACGTTCGGGTGGGGCTACACCCTCGACGAGCGCGCCGTCGGCACCATCACCCTTCAGACCGGCGGCCAGGTCACCCGCGACACGCTGCTCTCGATGTTCGAGACGGCGCTGTCGAGCCGCGGGCTCGCCCTGAGGCGGCGCGGCCGCACCGCGCAGATCGTCCCGGGCGGCAAGAGGCCCGGCGCGGTCCAGGCGGTCCAGGGGGTCGGCGCGGAATCCGGCGCGGTGATCGTGCCGATGCGCTGGATCGCGGCGGCCGAGATGCAGGCGATCCTGGCTTCCGTCGCGCCGCGCGACGTGGTGCTGCGCGTGGACCGGGCCCGCAACCTGCTGATCCTGTCGGGCGAGAGCGGGCAGATCCAGGCCCTGCGCCAGACCATCGCCGTGTTCGACGTCGACTGGATGCGCGGCATGTCCACGGCGATGCTGCCGGTGCGCTCCTCCAATCCGGGCTCGCTCGCCCGCGACCTCACCCAGATCTTCGGCGGCGAGGCGGCCGGCACCGGCGACGTCATCCGCTTCATTCCCAACGAACCGCTCAACGCGGTGCTCGTGGTGAGCTCCCGCGCCACCTATCTCGACCGCGCCCGGGTCTGGCTTGAGCAGCTCGAAGGCCTCGCGGCCGAGCGCGAGCGCCAGCTCTTCGTCTATCGAATCCAGAACCGGTCAGCGAAGGAGCTGGCGCTTGTGCTGCAGGGCGTGGTCGCGGCGGAAACCGGCGGCAGCGTCGGCGTCTCGAGCGGTCTCGGCTACGGCGGCGGCGGAGGCTACGGCGCCGCCGGAGGCTATGGCGGCGCGGGCCTCGCCCCCGGCGGGATGGGGCCGGGGGGCTTCGGCGGCGGCG